>CAMDAL010000170.1 GCA_945888565.1 Devosia equisanguinis
GCACGGGGATGTTCGCCGCGCTGCTCAAGGCTGACCCCGAAGTTGCGGGGAAGCTGAGCGCCGGCGACATCGACGCGATGTTCGACGATTTCTATCACCTCAAGCATGTCGATTCACTTTTCGAGCGCGTGTTCGGACCAGAGCCATGAGAATCGCCGACGCCGAGATCCTGATCCTGCCGGGCCTCGGCAACTCCGGCCCCGGACACTGGCAGCGCCGCTGGGCCGAGCGGTTTAAGACCGGCCGGGTAGTCGAGCAGGATGAGTGGAACGATCCCGACCTGCGCGACTGGACAGCGGCCATCGTCGAGGCGGTCGAAGCAGCGCAGAAGCCGGTGGTGCTTGTCGCCCACTCGCTCGCCATCTCCGCGCTGGTTCACGCCGCGCCGCGCCTCCCCGCCGGCAAGGTGAAGGGGGCGCTGCTGGTGTCGCCACCCGACCATGAGGGCAAGGCCATTCCGCGCGAGGCCGTCAATTTCGGCAACGTTCCGACCGATCCCCTGCCCTTCCCTTCGCTGCTCGTGGTGTCGGACACCGATGCGCTGGTGTCGAAGGAGCGCGCCGCCGACATGGCCGCCGCCTGGGGCTCGGAGCTCCACTTCGCCGGCGACGCCGGCCACATCAACGAAGCCTCTGGCCACGGCCCCTGGCCCGAAGGCCTGCTGATGTTCACAAGGCTGATGCAGCGGATTTGACGTCGGGGAACCGGCAAGCTTGACAGCGTCAGGCTGCTTCGGACCAATGCCGCCATGTCCTGCTTGGTGCTGTTTTACAACTCGGCGTTTGGCGACTACCCGAAGGTCAGCCGCTTTGCGTCGGTGCCGGAGGTAGAGTTCACGACCGACCGGGCCCGGCTGCGGGAGGCGGATGCGGTGGTATTTCACCTGCCCGAAGCGCATCACATCCGCGACGCCGTGAAGTATCCCGGGCAGCTCTGGGTCGGCTGGTCGATGGAGAGCCGCGCCAATACCCGGGTCCGGGCCGAAACGGCGGCGATGGCGGCCTTCGACTTCCACATGGGATTCGACCGGAACAGCGATGTCTGGTGCCCCTACCTGCCGCAACTCGACGAATGGCGGGCCGCCATGGCGGCGCCGAGGGACTCGGTGAGTGAAACGGTGCCGGCCGTGCTGTTTCAGTCGGCCAATTCCGACCGGTGCGGACGCGATCCCTATCTGACCGAGTTGATGACGCACCTGCCGTTCCACTCCTATGGCCGCTTCCTCAACAACCGGACGTTGGAAGGTCCGGATGCCGGCACACCGAGCAAGCTGGCGGTGCTGCGGCGCTACCGGTTCACGCTCGCGTTCGAGAACTCGATGGAACCGGATTATGTGACGGAGAAGTTCTTCCAGCCGCTGCTGGTGGGCTCGGTGCCGGTCTATCGCGGCGCGCCGAACATTGCCGATTTCGCGCCAGGCGCGGACAGCTTCATCGACGCAGGCCAGCTAACCCCGCGCGAACTCGCACAGCGGCTGCAGCAGCTCGACGACGACGACGCGGCCTATGCCCGCCTCCACGCCTGGCGAAGCGGACCGCTGCCCGATGGTTTCGTGGCTTTGCTGCAGCCGATCCGGGTGCCGTTGTTCGAGCGACTGGCGCTGCTGGTAAGGGAGCGGCTCGCAGAGCGTGGCACGCGGCCGGAGGGCCGACCGACGCTGCCGTTCGGCTGGCGGGGCTGGGCCGATACGAAGTCACGTCCGGCCCGGGCAGCAGTGCGCAAGGCGCTCAAGTCGATAGCCGGGCTCAGCCCTCGTTGAAGACACGGTCACCGTACCGACCATCGCCGGCCGCCGGAGCGAATCCGCCGGGGATATGTCTTGCACAACGACAAGGGCCCAATGCCTTGCGGCGGGGCTTTTGTTTTCGCTATCGTATTTCTGCAGAAGGCGTTCAGCCCTCGTTGAGGACCTGCTCCCGGGCAACGGCGACGAGTTCGGACATCTTCTGGCGAATCATGTCGTCGGAAACCGAGGCGCCCTTGGCCTTGAGGTCGCCGGCCACCTTGCGGAACACGTCCTCGTCGCCAGCTTCCTCGAAATCGGCGGCGACCACTTCGCCGGCATATTCCTTGGCGTGCTCGTCGCTCAGGCCCATGTGCTGGGCAGCCCAAAGGCCCAGGAGCTTGTTGCGGCGCGCTTCGGCCTTGAAACGCAGCTCGGAGTCATGAGCGAACTTCGCTTCCTGACCTTTTTCGCGATCGTTGAAAGTCGCCATTTCGGCTCTCCGCTGTTGTGCCCTTTCCGGGCGCCCTCGTGTGCTACCGGAGATAGGATGGATGGCCGGGCAAATCAACGGCCTCACCCCCGCGTCATAACGTGCCTGCGTTGATCGCCCAGAAGCTCCAGATCGATGAAATCGCTATGCTATTGCCAACGCAACCGGCCGGCAGGGCCGCCGCTCCGGTGAAAGGACTTGCAACAAGCTCGGTTTCTGGCGCATGAGAGCCGCAATTCCTCCCCCGCATCGTGACAGGCAGAACATATGAACCGTCGGCGGAAAATCTATGACGGCAAGGCCAAGACCCTCTACGAGGGCCCGGAGCCGGGCACGCTCATCCAGTACTTCAAGGACGATGCGACTGCCGGCAACGGCGCCCGCCACGAGATCATCGATGGCAAGGGCGTGCTCAACAACCGCATCTCCGAGTACATCTTCACCAAGCTGAACGGCCTCGGCATACCGACGCACTTCATCCGCCGCCTCAACATGCGTGAGCAGCTGATCAAGGAAGTCGAGATCATTCCGCTCGAGATCATCGTGCGCAATGTCGCCGCCGGTTCACTGGTGAAGCGCCTCGGGCTCGAGCCCGGCACGCAGCTGCCGCGCTCGATCATCGAGTTCTGCTACAAGGACGATGCGCTCGGCGACCCGATGGTCTCCGAAGAGCACATCACCGCCTTCGGCTGGGCGACCCCGCAGGAACTCGACGACATCATGGCGCTCGCCATCCGCGTCAACGACTTCCTCAGCGGCCTCTTCATGGGCGTTGGCATCCAGCTCGTCGACTTCAAGATCGAGTGCGGCCGCCTCTATGACGGCGACCTGATGCGCGTGGTTCTGGCCGACGAGATCAGCCCGGACAATTGCCGGCTGTGGGACATCAAGACCCGCAACAAGCTCGACAAGGACCGTTTCCGCGAGAACCTCGGCGGCCTCGTCGATGCCTATCGCGAAGTGGCGCAGCGGCTCGGCATTCTTGTGGAAACCGACAACGCCCTGACCACCGGTCCCCGACTCGTGCAATAGCGACCGCAGGGGTCGAATGGCCCCTGCCCTCCTCCTCCATCGGGGATCATTGCGATGAAAGCTCGCGTCACCGTCACGCTGAAATCCGGCGTTCTCGACCCGCAGGGGCAGGCCATCCAGGGCTCGCTCAGGTCGCTCGGCTTTGCCGGCATCGGCGCTGTGCGGCAGGGCAAGTTGTTCGACCTCGAGCTTGGTGAGTCGGATTTGTCACAGGCCGAAGCCGACGTCCGCGCCATGTGCGAGAAGCTCTTGGCGAACACGGTGATCGAGAACTACACCATCGAAATCGCGCCTTAAGATTCTCCGGCTAACGTACCGCCGCGCTGCGTTGCGCGCCTCCAGTTCCAGTAAAGACCACCAGATGCTCAAGACCGTCTCGCTTTCGCTCGCGTTCTTCCTGACGCTCGGCCTGCTGTTCGCAGCCTACGCCTCGGTGCCAATCTGAGCACCGTGATCGGCGGCACGGCCGCCAAACACGCAACCGGCAGGTAACGCCAATCCGACGTGGGCACGCCCGTGTCGCGGGTTGAGCTGACGGTTCACACTCCGTTCTCCAGGATGGAGCCGGCAGAAGACGCTTTAGATGATCAAGACCTTTTCCCTCTCCGCCCTGTTCTTCATGACCCTCGGGTTCCTCGCGGTTGCCCACGCGGGCCTGCCGTTCTAGGGGTTCAGGCGAACTCGAGACGGATGTCCGGCGCCGCAGCGCGCCGGGCCGAAACCGCCGCCACCAGCGCCTCGACCTCACTTCCGCGTGGATCGATATCGGCGTGGTGGGATGGGCGGCCGAAGCTTTCCCCCAGTGCCAGTTCGACGACGTCGCCGCGCATGTAGCGCAGCGGCTTCTTGAGGCCCGAACGCTTCGCCAGGTAGTCCGCCAGCCTGCCCTTCACACCCAAGGCCCGGAGCGCGCTGAAGACTGGGCGCCGCACGACGTTGCGAAAGCTGCGATCGGTGATGTTGGCTCTCACCTCGGTCGCTTCGAGGGATGAGCGGGGGAAAAAGCACATGTGCAGGTTGCGAAAGTCGCTGCCGGTCCACGTCGCCTCAGGGCCGACCGTCGCACCATCGGCAAAGTCGTAGCCGGACTTCAGCGCCGGGCGGCCATGCAGGCGCTGCGTGTTGGGGTGCCAGCTATCGATGATGGCGAAGTTGTAGAGCTTGGTGGCGGACGCGGCGGGCGGCGAAACGTAGCCGGTGGCGTGGCCGGCATCGAGGTCGACCACCGTGGCGTGCAGGCTGCGGCCGAAAACTGACCAGCACCGCGCGAACTCGCCCGCAAGGACACGGCCCCGCATGCGGCTCAGCCCGTCGCGGTCGTAGATCTCGTCGCCATCGAGGCCGAACACCCAGACATCCTCACCGATACAGGATTGAAGGTGCCGGTTGGTTCGATCGGGCTGGCTGTCCTTGATCACCCGGATCTTGGGGTGCCGGGCGGCGAGCGCCGCGAGGCGGGTTGCGGTGGCGTCGCCGCTCATGTTGTCGATGACCAGCATTTCGTCGACGAAATCGATGGCGTTCTGGATCGCCCAGGTGACGAAGTTCTCTTCATTGCGCACGAGAACGATGCCGACGATACGGGTGGCCATGCGAGGCGAACTCCACGGGACGATGGCCCGAGGCCTATTCGATAAAACCCCAGATGTTAAGCACGCCGCTTAAGCGTAATCGCAGGCTTCATGATCAGCCTGGCGAGACAGGCGTTATACCGGCTCCAGTTTTTCCCGCGGAGACCCGAATGTCCGTGAACCAGAATCGCCTCGACTGGGTGGATGCCGCCAAGGGCATCTCGATCATCCTCGTTGTAATGATGCATTCCGCCTACGGCGTGGGCGAGGACCTCGGCGATATCGGCATCCTCCACTACGTGATCGGCTGGGCGACGCCCTTCCGCATGCCGGAGTTCTTCCTGATCGCCGGCCTGTTCCTGACCCAGGTGATCGGCCGGCCGTGGCGGCTCTATGCTGACCGGCGGGTGGTGCACTACATCTATTTCTACGCCCTGTGGGTGGTGCTGCAGGTCGGCTTCAAGGTCGGGCTCGGGACCGGCGATGTGGGCTCGGCTCTGGCGCAGGTCGGCTGGGCGGTCGTCGAACCCTACGGCGTGCTGTGGTTCATCTACATGCTGGCCGTCTTCTCGCTGGTCGCCAAGCTGTTCCACGCGCTGAAGGTTCCCCACTGGGCGGCGCTGCTGCTCGGGACCGGGCTGATGCTGGCCCCGATCCAGACCGGCTACGGGCTGGTCGATCACTTCGCGGCCTACCTCGTTTACTTCTACGTCGGCTACGTCTTCGCGCCGCAGGTCTTCCGCATCGTCGACTGGGCGCAGCGGAACGCGCTTGTTGCCACGGTCGGGCTCGCCGGCTTCGCGATCGTCCTGGGCTATCTCGTGTTCGAAGGCGGGGCAGCGCTGCACCCGCGCGGCATCGACATGGGCTATGCGGGCTTCCCGCCGCTGCACCTGCTGCTCGGGCTCGCCGGTTCGCTGGCGGTGTGCATCGCCGCTGGCCTGCTGGTGAAGCTGCCCGCCATGGACTGGCTGCGCTGGCTGGGCGAGCACTCGATCGTCGTCTACCTGAGCTTCTCGATCCCGATGGCCGCGAGCCGCACCATCCTCCTCAAGACCGGTCTCACTGACACCAGCACGGTGAGCGTCCTGGTGATGACCATCGCGCTGGTTTCGCCGCTGGTGCTCTACTGGCTGATCCGCAAGACCGGCTGGGGACGGTTCCTGTTCGAACGGCCAGCCTGGGCCCATCTGCCGGGCACCCGGAGCAGCCGCGGCGAAATGAAGAGGGCGGCGAACGCCGTTCCGGCCGAATAAGTCACAAGCTCGCGGGTGGCTTTTGCCGCCTGCCCTTGCTTTTGCCACCGAGACTCATCAAAGCATCGGCATCCGTATTGGAGCTTGCCGATGAAAGCCGCCGTCGTCGTTTTCCCCGGGTTGAACCGTGACCGCGACATGATCGCCGCGCTGACCAAGATTGGCGGCGAGGCCCCTGCCGTGATCTGGCATCAGGACGGCGACATTCCCAAGGTCGACCTGATCGTGGTCCCGGGCGGCTTCTCGTATGGCGACTACCTCCGCGCCGGTGCCATCGCCGCCCGTTCGCCGCTGATGGACGTGATCCGCGAGCGCGCTGCGCAGGGCGTGCGGGTGCTGGGCGTCTGCAACGGCTTCCAGATCCTCACCGAGGCGCAGCTGCTGCCCGGCGTGCTGATGCGCAACGCCTCGCTGCGCTTTGTCTGCCGGGAAGTGAAGCTCAAGGTCGAGAATGCAGATACCGACTTCACCCGCGGCTATCAGCCAGGACAGATCATCCGTTGCCCGGTGGCGCACCACGACGGCAACTACTTCGCCGATGCCGAGACGCTGGCCCGGGTCGACCGCAACGGCCAGGTGGCGTTCCGCTACGCCGAGGGGACCAACCCCAATGGCTCGCTCAACGATATCGCCGGGGTGTTCAATGAGCACAAGAATGTGCTCGGCCTGATGCCGCATCCGGAGAATTTGATCGAGGCGGCACATGGCGGCGACGACGGTCGCGGCCTGTTCTCGGCACTCTACAAGCTGGTTGCCTGACAAGCATTGATCGGCGCTCGACGGATGGGTCGTGACGGGTCGGCGGCAGGCGGCGATGTTCGGCTGTCGGCTAGGCTGGCGGTCGCTCCGGGCTGTGTGACTTGTTTGTGACAATCCGACCGGCCTAAGGTCGCCCCCAACCACGGAGGCGATGCACATGGGTTTTCAATGGTCTGTGAACGATGCCTCGATCGGCGACGGTTTCGTCCGCATCGCCCGCGAGCAGATCGACAAGGCCATCGCCGTCGCCAACGACACCGATGAGTCGCCGGCCAAGCGGGTGCACGAGGCCCGGCGGCGGGCCAAGAAGCTGCGCGCCCTGTTCCGGCTCGTCCGGCCCGACTTCCGTTACTACGCCAAGGAGAACGACTTCGTTCGCGACGCCGCGCGACGCCTGTCGTCAGCGCGGGACATGAAGGTCGCGGCCGACACGCTGGCCGACCTCATGCAGTGGGCCGAACGCGACGTGGAGCCGATCACCGTGTCGACTCACGCGGGTGACGAGGAAGCCGGGCTGGTGCGCTACGCCGCCGATATGCGGGACATGCTGGCGCGCACCGAACGGTGGAAGACGGGCAGGATCGATCTCGACACACTGGCCGATGGACTGACTGAGACCTATCGCAGTGCCCTAGAGGCGATGCAGCATGTCGCCGCGCACCCCAGCGACGACGGCTTCCACGAGTGGCGGAAGCACGCCAAGTATCACTGGAACCAGCTCGGACTGCTCGAGGCCTGCGCCAAGGATATCCTGCCCTCGGCGCATCAGGCGGTGGGCGTTCTCGCCGAGGTGCTGGGGCTGCACCATGATCTGGCCATGCTGCGCGACAAGCTGACGGTAGACTCCGGGCCGTTCGGCGAGATCGACATCGGCATGGTGCTCGATGCCGTGGCGCGGCGGCAGCGCGAGCTCGAAGCACGGATCGGCACGCTGGGGCGGCAGGTGTTCGCCGAGACGCCCAAGGGCTTTCAGGCGCGCTTCTCGAGCTATCTCGAAGGCTGGGCCGCCGAAGAAGGAACCCCATAGATGGGCATCGAGATCGAACGCAAGTTCCTCGTGGCGGAGGATGGCTGGCGCGCTCAGGTGACGCGCACGGAGAAGCTGCGGCAGGGTTATCTCGCCACCAGCAGCGGCGTGACGGTGCGGGTCCGGACCGTCGACGACCATCGCGGCTACATCACCATCAAGGCCGGTGGCTCGGCGCTGGCGCGCGCCGAGTTCGAATACGAGGTGCCGGTGGCGGACGCCAAGCAACTGCTGGGCTACTGCCGCGGCGCACAGATCGAGAAGGTGCGGCACACGCTGGAACTGGCCGGCGGCGAGTGGGTGGTGGACGAGTTCCGCGGCCGCCACAATGGCCTGCTGCTCGCCGA
>CAMDAL010000171.1 GCA_945888565.1 Devosia equisanguinis
TTGAACGCCGACACGAAGCTCTCCGCCACCTTCTTGGTCAGCGGATCGCCGCCTTCGCGGATTTCGCCGATCAGTTCCATCGACGCCTTGGCGCCGGCCTCGAGGATTTCATCCGGGAAGCGGCGGATCTGCACGCCATGCTCGCTCACCAGCGCCGCCAGTGCACGCGGATCGTTGGCGTACATGTCGGAGGCGACGTCGTCATAGGCCGCCTGCGAGCAGGTGCGGACGATTTCCTGCAGGTCTTCCGGCAGTTCCATGAACTTCGACTTCGACACCGCCACTTCGGTGGCAAGGCCCGGCTCGACGAAGCTGGGGAAGTAGTAGTTCTTGGCGATCTGGTAGAAGCCGAGCGCCAGGTCGTTGTAAGGCCCGACGAACTCGGCCGCGTCCAGCGTGCCCGACTGCAGCGCCGCGAAGATCTCGCCCGCCGCCATGTTGGTCACCGAGGCGCCGAGCTTGCCCCACACCTGGCCGCCAAGGCCCGGCGTACGGAAGCGCAGGCCCTGGATGTCGGCGACGCCGGTCAGCTCGTTGCGGAACCAGCCGCCCGCCTGCGTGCCGGTATCACCGGACAGGAAGCCGACAATGCCGAACTGGTCGTAGATTTCGTCCCAGAGCTGCTGGCCGCCGAGGTAGCGCACCCAGGCCGTCAGCTCGCGCGAGGTCATGCCGAACGGCACGCCAGTGAAGAAGCTGAGGCCCTGGCTCTTGTTCTGCCAGTAGTACGGCGTGCCGTGGCTCATTTCGGCCGAACCGTCGATCACCGCGTCGAGGGCCTGCAGCGGCGGCACCATTTCACCGGCAGCAAACAGCTGCACGGTCAGCCGGCCACCCGAGGCCCGGGTGATGCGGTCGGCGAGGTTCTGCGCGCCAACGCCGAGGCCGGGAAAGTTCTTCGGCCAGGTGGTGACCATGCGCCAGGTGATATTGCCCTGTGCAATGGCCGGGGCCGCGAGGCCCACCGTTGCGGCTGCGCCACCAATGGCGGCCGACTTGAAAAACTCGCGTCTCTTCACTGTCTGTCCTCCCAGATTGCCTGACGTCGGCCAATCTCCTCCGAGGCGGCCGATCTGCCGCTAACTGACCAAGCTTCGCGCCCGCTGTCCACTCTCTGCTTCAAGCACCGGCGCTTTGGGGGTAAGCCGCACCCCACCAGGTCCGCCAGCGCGCGCCAAGCGCGTCGAATTCCGCATCGCTGAGGCCGTAGACCGTCAGCAGCGCCGTGCCGCCACCGCCCGTCCGATCCGCCACCACGATCAACCCACCGCTCCACTGCTCCACCAGCACGCCGAGCTGGTGCCGCGACCAGTGCCACACATCGCCCGACACCCGGTCGCCCGACGACAGCTCGCGCTCGTAGCGGCTGCCCGCCTCGCCCACCCCGATCAGCCCGACAGCCTCGATCGTCCCCGGCCCGGTCTTCGACGAGAACCACAGCGTCCGCCGCGTGTCGCCCCGATGGGTTTCGACGTAGAAGCGCAACTGCTGGCAGAACGTGATCCAGCCCTCGACCACCTCGTCATAAGCCACGCCCCAGCCCTCGGCCGGCGGCGTCCCGTGCCGGACCACGTGGACCACCGTCTTCCCGTCGCGCTCGGAGAGCTCGAACCGGTCCGACACCCCTTCCCACTCGCCGAACTGGATGATCCCCCTCGCCTCGTCAGCCTCGGCGCCATCGACGAAGATCATCCTGATTTCCTCGTCCAGCGTGGGTGCCTCCCAGCCGAACCAGTTGCGAATTTCGGCCGGCTCCCGGAGCGCGCGCCAGACCACATCACGTGGCGCCGCAATCTCGACCTCGGTAATCCGATGATCCTCGCTCATTCCATTTCTCCGCTCTCGATGCCCGGCAGCTTCGCACGAAAGTGCAGCGCCCGGAATAATCCTGCGACGGCGGTGTTGATCACCTTGAGACCGGCCGTTCGACCGGTTGCCCTCGGGAGAGACACCATGAGACTCGCACTGCTGCTCGGCGCCGCCGCGCTCGCCGCCCTCACCACCACTGCCTTCGCCGCCGACTACGCCGCTGGCGCCATCAAGACGATGGACATCGCCGGCAAGGAAGTGCTGACCGATGCCAACGGCATGACGCTCTACACCTTCGACAAGGACACCGCCGGCGTATCCAACTGCTACGAGCAGTGCGCCGTGAACTGGCCGCCGCTGTTTGCCGCCGATGGCGCTGCCGACGAGGGCGAGTTCACCATCGTCACCCGCACCGACGGCACCAAGATGTGGGCGCACGAGGGCAAGCCGCTCTACCTCTGGATCAAGGACGCCGCCCCCGGCGACACCACCGGCGACGGCGTCGGCGAAGTCTGGCACACTGCCTACGAGTAATCGTAGCAACGGCACCGGCCGACATGGACTTCCTGGACGAGATCGAGACCTGCGTGCCGGCCCTGCGCCGCTACGCCCGCGCCTTGACGCGCAATGTCGATCGCGCCGACGATCTCGTCCAGGATTGCCTCGAGCGCGCCATTCGCAAGCGTGGCCTGTTCCGCCCCACCGGGCCGCTGCAGGCCTGGCTGTTCCGCATCCTCGTCAACCTGTGGCGCAACTCGCTGCGCTCCGAACGCCGCCGCGGCGAGCATGTCGCCTACGACGCGCTGGTGATCGAACCGTCGATTCCGGCGCCGCAGCATGGCCGGCTGGCGCTGGGTGAAATGAACCGCGCCCTCGACAAGCTACCCGACGACCAGCGCGAGACGCTGCTGCTCGTCGTCCTCGAAGGCGTCTCCTACGAAGAGGCCGCAGCCATCCTCGGCATTCCAATCGGTACCGTCATGTCACGCCTCAGCCGCGCCCGCGCGACATTGCGCGCATTGACCGGCACCGGCGACGAACCCAGACTGCGAACCGTCAAATGACGCCCCGCCCCGCTCCCATCACCGAGGATGACCTGCACGCCCATGTCGATGGGCTGCTGCCGCCTGACCGCGCCGCCGAAGTCGAGGCCTGGCTCGCCGCGCATCCCGACAGGGCCGCCGAGGTCGCCCTCTGGCAGCGGCAGAACGAGGCCCTCAATGCCCTGTTTCCGCCGGCGGACGCCGAGCCCGTCCCCGACCGCCTGAAGCCGCGCCGGCTCGCCCTGCGCTCCCGCGGCGTTACGCTCGGCTGGCCCCAACTGGCGGCCGCCGCCGTGGTGCTGCTGGCTATCGGCATCGGCGCCGGCTGGGCCCTGCGCGAACTCGACCGCCCGTCCGAAACCGCCGGGCTCATTGCCTCGGCCGTCACCGCGCACGCGCTCTACGTCAAGGAAAACCGCCACGCCGTGGAGGTTGCCGCCGCCGACCGCGACCATCTCGTCTCGTGGCTCTCCAACCGCGTCGCCCGCCCCATCACCCCGCCCGACCTCTTGCCGGAAGGTTTTGAGCTCGTTGGCGGCCGCCTCCTCCCCGGGGACTACGACAGCGACGACGGCGGCCCCGCCGCCCAGCTGATGTACCAAAACGCCGCCAACGACCGGGTCACCGTCTACATCACCGCCGCCCTGCCCGACGAGAAGGCCGCCTACCAGTTCGCCAACCGCGAAAACCTCGACGCCTTCTACTGGAGCAACGACCACATCACCTGCACCGTCGTCGGCTCGCTGCCGGAAGATGAGATGAAGGCGGTAGCCAAGAAGATCTACACCCAACTGACCTGGCGGCCCGACGCAGCGAGGACCTGAGCCGCTACTCTGCCTCGCGCCTCGTCACATCGGCCAGCACATGCGCCGCCGTGCCGAACGCATCGAGCTGGTCCTTCCGCGCCTGGGTGTATTCCGGCCCCTGCGAGAGGCGTTGCGCTTCGCCGATCTTGGAGGAGAAAATCCACGCGTTGCAGTTGGGATTGACCTCGATGCAATAGAGCAATCCGGTCCGGTGGTCGCGCAGCACATCGACGCCCTTGAGCGGCACCTCGGGGATCGCCTCGTGCGCCGCCCTGGCCATGTCGATGACGTCGGCATCATACCGAAACGCGCGGCTGCGTCCCTCGATGTTCTGGATCGCGATCGGGCTCGCCTCGATCACCGCGTCGCTGGCGCCATAGTCGATCCCCTCGCCCGTCCCGTAGATATACTCGCTATAAAGAGCCTGCCCAAACAGCGTCAGCACGCGGAACGTCGAGACGCCCGGCCCGGTGTCGATATACTGCTGCACCACCATGGGTCCGAACCGGCCCGGATGGCCCTCCGGGTAGTCCTCGGGCGCGATGTACCGAACCCGCTCGGCCCGCATCAACTGGATGCCGTCACCGTTCGACGAGGTCCTGATATCGGTCGGCTTGACGATGACGAACTCGCCCCATCGCGCCGGATCGAGCGGCGGCATATTCTTGCCGATGATCATCGTCTGCGGCACGCGCACCCCGGCCGCCGCCATGCGCCGCACCTGTTCGAACTTCGGCATCGGGCCACCGTGGTAGACCTTGCCGCGCCTGGGTTTGAACTTGCCAAGCATGCTGGGTGAAAACACCAGCGTGGGTAGCCTGGCGGCAGCCTCTGCCGCCGCGGCGTGCTCGTCCTTTGTCGTTACGATGTGCACGCCGATGCTGGGATCGATCCGGCGTACGCGCGAGCCGATATCGGTCCAATCCTCGACAGATTGCCATCCAGGATGCCTGACGATCACCAGGTGTCTACGGATCTCGGCCTTCGGCGTCGCTGCGCGCATGACACTGGGTCCTCCTGGGCGCCCAGCTACGGCGAGTCACACCGCGCTGGCAATGACCCAGACGCGATCAGGCTCAATACCCCTGCCGCCGCACCAGTTCGTTCGAGTAGATGTTGTGCGGCCCGACATTCTTGATGTCGCGCTCGCCCATCAGCGCCATCGTGGTGTCGGTCTCCTTGCGGATGATCTCGAGCGCCCGGGCCACGCCCGCCTCGCCACCCGCCCCTAGCCCGAACGCCATGGCGCGACCAACGAACGTCCCCTTGGCGCCGAGCGCCAGCGCCTTCAGCACGTCCTGGCCCGAGCGGATGCCCGAATCCATCAGCACCTCGGTCTTGTGGCCCACCGCATCGACGATCTCGGGCAGCACCCGGATCGAGCTCGGTGCACTGTCGAGCTGCCGCCCGCCATGGTTGGAGACGATGATCGCGTCGGCGCCGTTCTCGATCGCCAGTTTCGCGTCCTCAGGGTCGAGCACGCCCTTCACCACCACCGGACCGCCGAACCGCTTCTTGATCCAGCCGATATCCTTCCAGTTCAGCGACAGGTCGAACTGGGTCGCCGTCCACCGGCTGAGCGTACCGAGGTTCGTCGCCTCGGTCACATGCCCCTGGATGTTCCGGAAGGTTCGCCGTTGGGTTCCCAGCATGCCGAGCGCCCAGGCGGGCTTGGTCGCGATCTCGAACAGGAATTTCGGCGTGATCGGCGGCGGCGCCTTCAGCCCGTTGCGGATGTCCTTGTGCCGCTGCCCGAGGATCTGCAGGTCCATCGTCAGCACCAGCACCGGGCACTTGGCCGCCTTGGCGCGATCGATCAGCCGCTCGACGAACGGCCGGTCCTTCATCACGTAGAGCTGGAACCAGAACGGCTTGCTCGTATTCTCGGCCACGTCCTCGATCGAGCAGATCGCCATGGTCGAGAGCGTGAACGGGATGCCGAACTTCTCGGCTGCCCGCGCCGCCTTGATCTCGCCGTCGGCCGACTGCATGCCGGTCGAGCCCACGGGCGCGATCGCCACCGGCATCGACACCGGCTGCCCCAGCATGGTCGTCGCGAGGTTGCGATCCTCGAGGTTCACAGCAACGCGCTGGCGCAGCTTGATCTGGTCGAAATCCGTGGTGTTGGCGCGATACGTACCCTCGGTGTAGGAGCCCGAATCCGCATAATCGAAGAACATCTTCGGCACGCGCCGCCGGGCCGCCTTCATCAGGTCGTCGATCGTCAGGTACTTGTCCATATTCGGCATAGAGGCGCCCCGCTCCGTCCCGCCCGCGCGGGAATGTTCAGGCGGTTCTAGGCACCGGCATCCGAGGGGTCAATGCGGCGTTGGTGTGAGCCTCAGAGCTTCGTATTGTTCAGCCTCAGCGCATTGCCGATCACGCTCACCGAACTGAGCGCCATCGCCGCCGCCGCGATCATCGGCGACAGCAGCCAGCCGGTGAACGGGTAGAGCACCCCCGCCGCTACCGGGATCCCCAGCGCGTTGTAGCCGAAGGCGAAGGCGAGGTTCTGCATGATGTTGCTGATCGCCGCCCGCGACAGCCGCCGCGCCTTCACCACCCCGCCGATATCGCCGGTCAGCAGCGTGATCCCGGCCGACTCGATCGCCACGTCGGAGCCGGTGCCCATGGCGATTCCCACATTGGCCTCGGCCAGGGCCGGCGCATCGTTCACGCCATCGCCGGCGAACGCCACCACCTTGCCCTGCTGCTTCAGCGCGGCGATCAGCGCCTGCTTGTCCTCTGGCGACAGCCCGGCGCGGGCATCGGTCAAGCCCACCACCTTCGCCACCGCATCGGCAGTCCCCTGCGCGTCGCCGGTCGCCATGATGATCTCGATGCCGTCCGCCTTCAGAGCCCGCAGCGCCTCGGCCGCGCCCGGCTTGATCGGATCGCTGACCGTGACGAGGCCGATCGCCTCGCCGTCATGCGCCACCAGCACCGCCGTGCGGCCCGCCGCTGCCTGCTGCCGCAGAAGCGCCAGCAGCTTGTCGTCGATCGCCACCTTTTCGTCGGCCATCAGCTTGGGGTTGCCGAGCGCCGCCCGCTTGCCGCCGACCGAGCCGACAATCCCCTTGCCGGTCACCGACTGGAACCCCGTCGCCTCGTAGACCCGGGCATTGCGCTGCTCGGCCCCCTTGACGATCGCACTGCCGATCGGGTGCTCGGAGCCCCGCTCCAGCGCCGCCGCAACGGACAGCACGAAGCCTTCGTCGACGCCTTTGACCGCGATCACCTGGTCGAGCACCGGCCGCCCCTCGGTGATAGTGCCGGTCTTGTCGACCACCAGCACCGTCACCCGCGACATCACCTCGAGCGCCTGCGCCTCGCGCACCAGCACCCCGTCGCGCGCGCCGCGCCCGGTCGCCACCATCACCGACATCGGCGTGGCGAGCCCGAGCGCACAGGGGCAGGCAATGATCAATACCGACATTGCCGCCACCAGCGCGAACGACAGCTGCGGCGACGGCCCGAACGCGTACCACGCGCCGAAGGCCAGCCCCGCCACCACCACCACCAGCGGCACGAACCAGTTCGCCACCCGGTCGGCGAGCCCCTGGATCGGCGCCCGGCTGCGCTGCGCCTTGCCGACCAGCGTCACGATCTGGCTGAGCCGCGTCTCCGCCCCCACCCGCGTCGCCTGCATGACAAAACTGCCCTGTCCATTCAGCGTGCCGCCGGTAACATCGGCGTCCTTCAGCTTCTCCACTGGCACCGGCTCGCCGGTCAGCATCGACTCATCGACGAAGCTCTGCCCTTCGAGCACCACGCCATCGACCGGCACCGCCTCGCCCGGCCGCACCCGCAGCCAGTCGCCGGGCTGCACCGTCTCGATCGGCACCTCGATATCCTTGCCCTGCCACACGCGCCGCGCCGTCTTCGGCGCGAGGTCGAGCAATGCCCGGATTGCCTTGCCCGTGGCCTCGCGGGCCCTGAGTTCCAGCACCTGCCCGAGGAACACCAGCGCCACGATCACCGTCGCCGCCTCGAAATAGATCGGCGGCGCGCCGTTCATGTGCGTCATCGCCATCGGAAAGATACCGGGCGCCAGCACGGCCACCACCGAGAAGAGGTAGGCCGCCCCGACCCCGAGCCCGATCAGCGTCCACATGTTGGGCGAGCGGTTGACCAGCGAGTTCCAGAACCGCCGGAAGAACGGGAAGGCCGCCCACAGCACCACCGGCGTCGCCAGCACCAGCTCGATCCAGCTCGCCAGCGGCTCACCGACCCACTCGCGCACCGGCAGCCCCACCATGCCGCCCATCGCCAGCACCACGATCGGCACGGCCAGCAGCGCGCTGACCCACAGCCGCCGCGTGAAGTCGATCAGTTCCGGGTTCGGCCCATCATCGAGCGACGCCACCATCGGCTCGAGCGCCATCCCGCACAGCGGACAATCCCCCGGCCCATCCCTGACGATCTCCGGATGCATCGGACACGTCCACTTCGACCCCGCCGGGGCGGCAGAGTGGTCGTGGTTGTGCCGGTGACGGTGGGGGTGGTCCTGCCCCGCGTGGTGGGAGAAGTGGCCCGCCGCA
>CAMDAL010000172.1 GCA_945888565.1 Devosia equisanguinis
GCTTTCTCGTGCTCGCTGGTCCAACCGACAGCTGGGCCAGCACCGAGCGCACCAGGGGCTTTGCCGCGAGGCTGGCGCAAGCCGGGCTTGTGGCAACGGTCTGGCACAATACCTCAATGACCGCCGGGGCCGGCAAGGATTGCGCCGCCCGGTGCCTCAAGGAACTATCGGGTTCCCTGCCCGATGGCGTGTTCTCCACCAACGATGCGATGGGGCTCGGCTTCATCGATGGGCTGCGCAGTAGCGGCCTATCTATTCCAGAAGACCTCTCGATTGTGGGCTTCGACAATCTCCCCGCATCCGACTGGACGCCGTATCAGCTGACCACGTTCGAACAGCCGCTCGATGTCATGGTCGGCGGAGTCCTCGGACATATTCAGGCACATCAGTCCGATGAGGCCGGTGAGCCGACCGCTTGTTCCTCGCAGGGACGAGTCGGTGGCGATGGCGTGATCTACTGCGCGCCCCTCCTCGTGAAACGCGCGACCACGAGGTCGACCCAAAATGAGTGACGAGCGGGTGGCACTGGCCCAGGAAATGGTCGCGAGTGCGGGTGAGATCGCCCGGCGCGCCCATGCCGACGCCGGGCTGAAGATCACAAGCAAGGGTCCGGGCGACCTCGTCAGCGAGACCGACTTCGCGATCGAGACCATGATGCGCCAGGCGATCGGCGCGGCATTTCCGGCCGATGGCATCATCGGCGAGGAATATGGCGGCGCAGCGCTGGGCTCCGGCTTCACCTGGCTGATCGACCCCATCGACGGAACAGTGAACTTTGCCCGCAAGCTCGGCTACTTCTGCATTTCACTGGCGATCCTGAAGGACAGTCGGCCCATCGCGGCACTGGTGCTCGACCCACTGCGCGACGAGCTGTTTCACGCCGGCCCGGATGGCATCGCCCGTCTCAACGGCACGCCGATTCGCGTGGCGATGGAAGCCGACTTCGCTGAGATCGTTGTCGGTCTCGGGTTCTCGCTGCGGCACGATGCGGGCCTCAATGGCCGGATCATCGATGACCTGACCCGGGCCGGCGCGGAGCATCGTCGTCTTGGCGCCGGAGCACTGTGCCTCGCCCACGTCGCGGCTGGCCGCCTCGATGCCTACGTCGAGCCGCACATGAATGCCTGGGATGCGGTGGGCGGGCTTTATCTCGCAGCCTGCGCCGGCGCCGTCACGGGCGACTATGTCGGCGCTGGCGGCCTCGAGCACGGTGCGCCAGTCTTTGCCGCATCCCCACAGATTTCAGAACGCCTGCTGGCTGTCTTGCCTGCATTGATTTCCGGCACTCCGCTTCATCGGCAAAATGAGCAGCGGAGTGCCGGATTTGTTGCGAGTTGATCGCATGCCTTACCCCAACGTGGAGACCTGACTATGAAAGCCTTGTTCTCGGCATCCATTGCCATCCTGATGGCCACGACCGCATTCGCGGCCGAACCTGTCGGCTCGGACCAGTTCAACACTGATCCGGGTTTTGACCTCGGCACGCTGACGTCCGACAACTTCTATGATGTCATTGTTCCCCTTGCGAAAAAAGAGGGGACGCTGACCTTTTACGACTTCACCGACAGCTTCGGGCCGCTGTTCAACGATCGCCTGATCCCGGCCTTCGAGGCCGAATACGGCATCACCGTCGAGTATATCCGCGGCGAGGGTGCGGCCGCCAACCAGCAGCTGATCGCCGCGCGCAAGTCGGGCGCCGCGGCGCCTGCCGATGCGTATTTCGTCAGCTCGGGTAGCCTGCCGCTGCTGACCAGCGAAGGCGTCATCGCCAACCTGCCGCTCCACGAACTTCTGCCCAACGGCGCAGCCCTCAACGCCGACATTGCCACCCGGACCGGCGGCGTCGACCACGGCGGCGTCTTCGTGCCTTTCCACCGCAATCAGACCGACATCATCTTCGACACCCGCGTCGTCGACGAGGCGTCGGTTCCCACCACGTTCGATGCTCTGCTCGACTGGGCCAAGGCCAATCCGGGCAAGTTCATCGTGACGTCCCCCACCGGCGGCGGTTCGGGCAGCGGCTTCATGCAGTCGCTCGCATTCGCCAAGGTCAGCGGCGACGAGTGCCGCGCCGCCTTCACCAACTGGACCATCACTGAAGCCGAAGCGGTCGCGTTTGCCGCCAGCGCGTGCATGACGCCGGTTTGGGACTACTACGCCGAACTCCTGCCGGTGGTCGAACTCACCAACGGCAACGCCGATACGCTGAACCTGATCGCCAACGGCGCCGGCGCGATCGGCACCGCGTGGGAGGACATGGCCTATGACTTCATCGGCCGTGGTCTGCTGCCGCCGACTGTGCGCCAGCAACTCATCGAAGAAGGCCAGGTTGGCGGTGGTGACGGACTGTTCTTCCCCGTCGGCGCGTCGCACCCGGCGTCCGGCCTGCTAATGCTCGATTTCCTGATCAGCAAGGACATCCAGCTGACCAAGCTCTCGGTCAACGGTTCGCGCTCGGCGCGCACCGACATCGATCCGGCTCAGACCTTTACGCCTGAGCAGGTCGCTCGGCTGATCCCGACCGATCAGTATGCCGAGCGTGCCATCATCGGCATGCCTTCGCTGCTGGTCACGCAGCTGTCGGCGCATTTCACCGCCAATCTCCTGCGCAAGTAAGCGCCGGCACCACCAACAGGAAGGGGTGGCGACGCACCGCGCGTCGCCACCCGAACGGAGCCGCCATGCTCGCTTCAGTTTCCATTCGCCGGCTGACCAAGCAGTTTGGGCCCAACCGGGTGCTCAAGGGCATCGATCTCGAGATTCCGCCCGGTCGGCTCGTGGTGCTGCTCGGCCCTTCGGGCTGCGGCAAGACCACGCTGCTGCGCACGATCGCCGGCATTTCCGATCCCACCGACGGCGGCATCTGGCTGGGCGAGCGCCGGATCGACGACGTGCCGCCAGAGAAGCGGAACTTCGGCCTGGTATTCCAGACTTATGCGCTGTTTCCCCACCTGACCGTGGCGCGCAACGTCTCGTTCGGCCTCGAGATGCGCCGGGTCGGCAAGGCCGAGATGGCGCGACGCGTCGCGGCCGCTCTGGAGCTGGTCGGCCTCGGTGACTATGCCGAGCGACTGCCGCGCCAGCTGTCCGGCGGCCAGCAGCAGCGCGTGGCCCTCGCTCGCGCCATCGTCATCGAACCCGACGTCCTGCTGTTCGATGAGCCGCTCAGCAATCTGGACGCCAAGCTGCGCGACAGCCTGCGCGAAGACCTGCGGGCCCTGCAGCAAAAACTGGGAATTACCTCGATCTACGTCACCCACGACCAGTCCGAGGCCATGGCTCTGGGCGACGAAATCGTGGTGATGAAGGACGGCGAAATTGTCGAGCGCGGTGCGCCGATCGAGCTCTACCGCCGTCCGACCTATCGTTTCACGGCCGAGTTCCTGGGCATGACCAACGTGGTCGAGGCCGAAATTGACGCCGGCTCCTGCCGTCTGCCCTGGGGCGACGTCCGGCCCCTCGAGAACCCGGACGCGGGCAACGTCGAGGGCGTTGCCATACGTCCCGAGGACCTGCTGATCGAACCGGTCGAGAGCGGCGGCCACGGCACCATCGAGCAGTCCATGTTCATGGGTGCAGCAACCCACTACTGGATAAACGCCGCCGGTCGCACCTTCCGCTCGATCGCCTCGGGCGGTGGCAGCGCGATCCTGCCCAAGGGCCAGCAGGTGCGCCTCGTGCCACCGGCGCGCCTGCACCTTCTGCAGCGCCACGTAGCCGGTTCCGGGAGTGCGGCGTGATGGAGCGCAAGGTCCGCACCTCCACCCTGCTGCTCTGCCTCCTGCCGGGTGTCGGATACCTGCTGGTCTTGTTCGGGCTGCCGCTGGCGCGCGTCGTCTATGGCAGTTTCACCAGCACGGCGCCGGACGAAACGGGGCTCGGCCTTTCGACATGGCAGGCGCTGTTCGCCAACCCCGTCTACATGGATGGGTTGTGGTTTTCGCTCTGGCTCGGCATCGCGCCAACCCTGCTCAGCCTTGCGATCAGCTTGCCGCTGTCGGCGCTGATGCAGGCCAACGAAGGCTCACAGAAACTCTTCGGCACGCTCTACAAGATTCCGCTGGTCGTGCCGGGAATCGTCGCCGGCTTCCTCGTGCTGATCGTCCTCGATCGTGGCGGCATGGCCTCACGCCTCGCAACGCCGCTGGGTCTTTCCATCCCGCGCCTCGTGCGCGACGACCTCGGACTCGGTGCCATCATCGCCTCGGCCTGGAAGACCGTGCCGTTCATGACGCTGATCATCGCCGGCGCCATGGCGGCGATCAGCAAGGACGTGCTGGCGGCTGCCCGGACGCTGGGGGCGACCCAGCTGACGATCCTGTGGCGCATCCAGTTGCCATTGGCGCAGCCAGGAATCACCGCCGCGATCCTTTTGAGCTTCATCGGCTCGCTGGGCTCGTATGTCATCCCCAGCCTGCTCGGGCCGGCCTATCCGCTGCCGCTCAGCGTGCACATGTTCGCCGAGGGGTTCCAGAAGGGGAACTGGCCCATGGTCTACGCCATGGGCACGTTGCTCAGCATCATGGCCGTCGCCGTGCTGCTCGCCTACTACGCCATCATCGGCTCCCTCGGCCGCAGCAAGCCGGGAGCCGCATGATGGCCAAAGGACATACGGCGCGGGGACAGCGGCTCGTCGGCCTCGCACTCTATGGCTACCTGGCGCTGACGCTGTTCTTTCCAGTCGCCATCGTCGCCCTCTGGGCCTTCTACGACCCTGCAGTGGGCTGGTTTCCGCCGGACATTATTCCGCGCTCGTTCTCGATTTCTGCCTGGCAGGAGGTGCTGGCGGATCGCCACATCCTGCCCGCCGCCGGCATCAGCCTGATGGTGTCGATCATCGTGACCGCGGCCACCGGCGCGCTGGCCTTTCCCACCGCCTGGGCGCTCGCGCAGTTTCCCTTCCGGCTGAAGCGCATGGTTGAGGTGTTCGTGCTGGCACCGATCATCGTGCCTGGCATCGTCGTGGCGGTGAGCCTGGGCGAGCTGTTCTTCCGGTTCGGCCTCGCCGGAACGATTGCCGGCGTCATCATCGTGCAGATCGTGGGCACGCTGCCCTTCATGATCCGCATCCTGACCGCAACTCTGGAGGGCATCCCCAACGAGCTCATCTACGCCGCCCGGACGCTCGGCGCCTCGCCGTTCGTTGCGGTGACGCGCATCGCGCTGCCGCTCGCCTGGCCCGGGTTCGCCGCGGGCGGGCTCCTCACCTTCATCGCCTCGTTCGAGGAATTCGAGAAGAGCTTCATGGTCGGCGCGCCGAAGGTGCGCACGCTCGCCACTCAGCTCTGGAGCTATCTCGGCGGCGAAGCCCTCGTGCTGCCGACCGCCGCCGTCGTCACCTTCATCCTGCTCGTGCCCATGCTGCTGATCTTCGTCCTCGCTGAACGTCTCAGCAAGGACGACGTGATGGCAGCCGGCCTCGGCAAACTCTAGCCCACGGACCCTTCAGATGTCACACAGCTTCCACCTCAAGGACACCGGCCGCATTCGTCTTTGCGGTCATCGCGGCAATAGCCTGGTCGCTCCTGAGAATACCCTTGCCGCAATCCGCGCGGCGCATGCAGAGGGCGCCACCAGCGTCGAGATCGACACCGTGCTGAGCGCGGACCGGCAGATCGTGGTGCTGCATGACTTGCTGCTGGACCGCACCACAGACGGCAAGGGCGCCGCCCGCGCCAAGACCCTCGCAGAGATCAAGGCGCTCGATGCGGGCAGCTGGTTCGATCCGCGATTTGCGGGTGAGCGTATTCCGACCCTCGCAGAGGCCATCCAGCTTGCACACGAGCTCGACATGGTGATCGAGGTTGAGATCAAGGAAAAGGTCGACCTCGAAGCCTATTACTCCGCTCTTGCCCTGGTGCTGGCCGATGAGGCCGACCGGGGCCGGGTGATGATGATCTCGTTTGACCACACCAGTCTGAAAGAGGTGAAATCCCGCATCCCGGGGCTGCGCACCGGCGGCATCGTGCACGAGCGTTTTTCGGATCCGGTGGCCGTCGCCCGGATGTCTGACCTTGACGAGTTGTGCATCGATCTCGACGTGTTTGATCCCTCCCACGCAGAGGCCCTGCACGCCGCCGGCATCTCCATACGGTGCCACGCCTACAAGCCGCGGACATGGGAGATGGCCGGACAGGCAGGACTTGACTGGGATCGGCGCTTGCCGGAGTGGCTCCGCTCAGGGCTCATAGATACACTCTCGGGTGATGATGTCCGCTGGCTGGCGGACTTCGTGGGCAAGTCGACCGGGACGCCCTTCCCACCGACGGGCCACCGACAGGGTTAGCGGAACGAAGCAGGATTTGCGGTCTGTTCTTACCCAAGAAGCCTGGAAATGCGCGGTCCGGCATACCGTGGTCTGCTTGGGTAGCAGAGGATAGAGTGCGCCCTGCCCTACGCTCCCGTCCTGCGCCTCGAGCCTTTAAGATGGCAGCTCAAACCTCGACCTTCAGTGGGATCGACGGTCGGGGGGACTGGCGGTAGCGGACCCCAGCTGCCAAATTTTCATCAATATTATCAATGCATTAGGTGAGCTTGCCCGCAGCGGCAGCGCGGCCGGGTTGTGCCGCGTGTGTGCCGCCGGTTTCCCTGCAAATCCGCCGCTTTTCACTGGCGAACGGCGGCGCCGAGGCACATCATTTGGCGCATGACAAAACTTACGCCAGCGGAAATTCAGGACTTGCTGAAGGGCACCGTCCTATTTCGGCAGCTATCCCAGCCGATGCGTTGCTGGGCCATCGTCGGCTGCTACATTGGGCATTTCGCACTGCTTGAGCTCGCCGTTTCCAGCGCACTGCGGATGCTGCTGGACCTCGACTCGCTCGCCACCGCGATCTTTGCGCGCAATATGGGGATGATCGAAAAGGTCCAAGCGGTGAGGACGCTAGTAAACATAGCCGCGCCGACAAACGCTAAGGCAACGCTGAACGATCTGCTTAAGCGCGCCAAGTCGGCAGCCGAAGAACGAAACATTGTGGCGCATGTCCCGTTTGGTGAGAGTGAAACGGGCGGAGTTCAGTTCCACGCTGTTGACGCAAAGGGCACGTTTCGTGCCACTGTACTGGAGTGGTCGTTAGAAGCGAGCATCGACAAGATCGACGAGTTGCGTGAGATCAAAATCGGCCTCAACTCGGAACGATCAAAGGCGGCATTCGACGACACTAGACGGGTGAAAAAGGGGTCGCCTAGGACGATGGAAGAATGGCTGCGCGAGTTAGGGCTCCCGCCTAGCGCCGCACCGTCCGCGGAGTAACTCCAAGAGCACCGGCCCCTATGAGGGTCTCTGGACCGCCGCCACAGCGCCTTGAGATGATCCAATCCCTAGGCTCAGGACCCATTAAAGGGATTCACATGGCAACGGGGTTCTGATTCAGTGGCGTCGCAAGGGGGCGCTGCCATGAGTAATCTGTTCTGGTTGTCGGCGGCGCAGATGCGCCGGATCGAGCCGTGTTTTCCTGTGTCGCACGGTGTGCCCAGGGTGGATGACCGGCGGGTGATCAGCGGCATCATCTTCGTGATCAGGAACGGGCTGCGTTGGCGCGATGCGCCGAAGGACTACGGACCGCACAAGACGATCTACAACCGCTTTGTGCGCTGGAGCCGGCTGGGGGTGTTCAACCGCATCTTCGCCGAACTGGCGGCCAAGGGCGGCAGGTCCGAGCGGCTGATGATCGATGCGACCCACCTCAAAGCGCACCGGACTGCGGCAAGTCTTCTCAAAAAGGGGCTGTTCCCAGACGTATCGGGCGCACCAAGGGCGGCTTGAACTCAAAGCTGCATGTCGTCTGCGATGGCCAGGGCCGACCGCTGGTCATGCTGCTCAGCGAAGGCCAGATGAGCGACTACAAGGGCGCTGCCTTGATGTTCGATGCCATCCCGGACGCCGGGACCATGCTCGCCGACAAGGGCTATGATGCCGACTGGTTCCGCACCGCCCTCAAGCAACGCGGCATCGTCCCCTGCATCCCTTCGAGGTCCAACCGGCGGATGCCGGTCGGATACGATCCGACCGTCTATCGTCTGCGCCACAAGATCGAGAATATGTTCGGACGCCTCAAGGACTGGCGCCCCATCCACACCCGCTACGACCGCTGCGCCCACACATTCATGTCGGCCATCTGCATCGCCGCAACCGTCATCTTCTGGCTCTGATCAATGAGTCCTGAGCCTA
>CAMDAL010000173.1 GCA_945888565.1 Devosia equisanguinis
CGCCGAGGTGCAGGCAAGCGAGGCGGAGCGGCCGGAATTCATCGGCAAGGCCGTCGGCTTCCTCGGTCAGTTCGTGCTGGTGCCGATGCTGTTCCTCTACGCCCTGATCCTGCTCGCCTACACCGCGCAGATCATCGTCACCCAGAAGCTGCCACAGGGCATGATCGGCTGGATGGTGCTGGGCTTCGTCGTTGTCGGCGCCGCCACCTGGCTGGTGCTTCATCCGCCCTTCATGCGCAGCAAGCCGCTGGTGAAGCTGTTCCGTCGCTTGTGGTTCTGGCTGACGCTGGTGCCGCTGGGGCTGTTCTTCTTTGCCGTATGGGTCCGCATCGACGCTTATGGCTTGACGCCGGAGCGGATGCTGCTGCTGGCAGGAGGCGTTTGGGCACTGGCGCTCGCCGCGATCTTCCTCGCGCGCCGCGGCGACATCCGGCTGATCCCGGCGCTCGCGGCTGTCATCCTGCTGCTGCTCTCGGTGGGGCCGTGGAATTATGCCCACCTGCCGCTGCAGCAGCAGTTGCACCGGCTGGACGTCCTGGTGATGAACGCCGGGGCAGACCAGACCGCCAGCCCGCCACGCGGTAACTGGTCGAGCGAGGATGTGGCGCAGGCCCGTGGTATCATCGATTTACTCGTCACCACTCCCGAGGGCAGGGCCGGCGCCCGCCAGGTGATGGGCAAGTATGGCGTGACGTGGGACGAGGGACAGGACGGCAGCTACGCGGTGCTTACGGCGCTGGGCCTCGACGCGACGACAATCGAAACGCCTTCGCGCTACGCCAGCCTCTTCCGTGATTTCAGCGGCCAGCCGGTCGACGTCTCAGCAACGCCGTATCTGCTTCGGCCCATCAGCCTCTACGGAGTATCCGCGCTCGATGCGGCCCCGCTGCGCCTGTGGCTGGAAGCGAACGGGCTGCGCGCGGGGCCGATCGGTACTCCGGACCTCGAGATACCTCGGGTCATCGATCTGTCGGCATGGCTTGACCGCCAGACCGACACATTGGTCGATCCATCGCTGGATTTCAGCGTCGGCGGCGTCCGCTACCGGCTAGTGGTCACTTCGGTGGGCTTCGACCGGGGACAGGACAACGCCGGCCCGAGAACCCTCTCCAGCCTGGACGGCCAGCTCTTCGCCGATCGGCCGCCTATGCCCACGCCATGATGTCGTCGAGCGCCCGGGAGGTAATCGCCTCTTTCTTGGCGATCGTCTTTTCGGTCGATTTCCAGCGGCCGACGTGGCCCTCGGGCTTGCTGATCGATACCGGCGGGAACAGGCCGAAATTGACGTTCATCGGCTGGAAGCTGCGCGCGCCTGAATACGCCTCGGCTTCGAGATGGCCGCCGGTGATGTGGTTGATCAGGGCGCCCATCGCCGTCGTCGCCGGCGGGATGGCCAGCGTTTCGCCACGCGCGTCGGCTGCAGCAAGCCGACCGGCCATGAGGCCGACAGCCGCACTCTCGACATAGCCCTCGACACCCGTCACCTGGCCGGCGAAACGCAGGCGCGGCATGGCCTTAAGCTTCAGGTCCGGCCCGAGCACCTTGGGCGAGTTGAGGAAGGTGTTGCGGTGCAGCCCGCCCAGCCGCGCGAACTGCGCGTTCTCTAGGCCGGGGATCAGCCGGAAGATTTCGGCCTGGATGCCGTAGCGCATCTTGGTCTGGAAGCCGACCATGTTCCACAGCGTGCCCAGCGCATTGTCCTGCCGGAGCTGGACGATGGCGTGCGCCTTCACCGTGGGGTTGCGCGGGTTGGTGAGGCCGACCGGCTTCATCGGTCCCCAGCGGAGCGTGTCGCGGCCGCGCTCGGCCATTACCTCGATGGGGAGGCAGCCGTCGAAATACGGCACCTTCTCCCAGTCCTTGAACTGGTGCAGCGGCGCGCTCAGCAGCGCGTCGACGAAGGTGTTGTACTGCTTCTCGTCCATCGGGCAGTTGAGGTAGTCGCGCCCGTCGCCCATCGGTCCGACCTTGTCGTAGCGCGACTGGGCCCAGACGACATCCATGTCGATCGAGTCCTTGTGGACGATCGGTGCGATGGCATCGAAGAAGGCGAGGGAATCCTCGCCCGTCAGCCCCTGGATCGCCGCGGCGAGGGCAGGAGAGGTGAGTGGCCCGGTGGCGACCACGACGTTCGCCCAATCCTCGGGCGGCAGGCCGGCGACTTCACCGCGCTCGATGCTGATATTGGGGTGGTTGTGGATCGCCGCCGTGACCGCCTCGGCAAAGGCGTCGCGGTCCACCGCCAGCGCGCCGCCGGCCGGCAGCTTGTGCTGGTCCGCCGCGCGCATGATCAGCGAGTTGCAGCGGCGCATCTCCTCGTGCAGCAGGCCGACGGCATTGTGCTGGTGATCGTCCGAGCGGAAGCTGTTCGAGCACACCAGCTCGGCGAAGCTCTCGGTCTGGTGCGCGTCGGTTTGCTGCACCGGGCGCATTTCGTGCAGCACGACCTTCGTGCCGGCTTCAGCAGCCTGCCAGGCGGCCTCTGATCCGGCGAGTCCGCCGCCGATGACGTGGATGATCGACTTGTCATTTGTGTGCATGGCGCGGGAGATAACAGCCCGCCAATCCCCGTGCAACCAAGCTAATCGATCCAGGGGAAGGCTTCCGGCTCGGCGCGCGCGCGGGCGAACGTCGACTCGCGATCATGGCCGCGAATCCGGTCGAGCAGCGGAAATTCCTCCGGCCCGACCGCTATCCGCGCCAGTGGGGTGACCGGCTCAGCGCTCGCCCATTGCAGGATCACGGCACGGTTGCCATTCAGCTCGACGGCAGGTTGTGGCTCGAAGGTGTCGCGTGGCAGGAAGTAGAGCGTACCGCGACGCCATGGCGACGCGGCCAGCGCCGTGTCGCAGATCGAGAAGAAGTAGCGCTGCTCACCCAGATCCCCGTTGGGCCCGATCGGCCGGATGGCGCTGTTGATCAGCGTCATCGGGTGGCGGTCCCGATCGAGGATGGCGAAGTACATCGGCCAGAGCCCATCGGAGGCGGCATAAACGGCATTTCGGTTGCCGAAATCGGTTGTGTCCTCGGGCTGGCGCGGCTCGAACCGGCCAATCGCCGGGTTGCCCGAGCCATGCAGCACGACGGGGCGGGTGTCGGCGATATGACAGATGAACTGCCAGCGCGGGGCGGCCAGTTGGTAGTCGATCGCGCCACCGGCCGCCACGGCGGCGTCGAACGTCGCGTCGAACGCGGCCAGTGTCGTCTCGTCCGTCGGCATGGCTGGTCGATGTTCGAGAAAATCGAATAGATTACGCATATCAGGCTGCCGGGCGACGGTATCGGGGGCAACGATGCGGGGAGGAGTTGCAAATGTCCATAACACTATGGGGGCGCCTGAATTCGGCCAACGTGCAGAAGGCGGTGTGGGCGCTCGAGGAACTGGAGCTGCCCTACGAGCACGTCCCGCTCGGCGGCGCCTGGGGCGGGCTGGATACGCCCGAGTACCGGGCCATGAACCCCAATGGCCTCGTCCCGACGCTGCGCGACGGCGACCTCACGTTGTGGGAGAGCCATGCGATCGTCCGCTATCTCGGTGCCGAGTATGGCAGCGGTCTGCTGTTCCCGATGGAGGCGCGCGACCGGGCAGCGGTCGACCAGTGGACGGACTGGACCGCCACCACTTTCCAGCCGGCATGGATCGCGCTGTTCTGGAACCTGGTGCGCACGCCGCCGGTCAAGCAGGACCCGGCGGCGATCGGGCGCGCGCTGGCGGCCACGTCCCGCTGCTTCGAAATTCTGGAAAGCAGGCTGTCGGCGGTCTCGTATCTCGGCGGGGCCAGCTTCAGCTATGCGGACATCGTAGCGGGGGCAGCGCTCTACCGCTGGAGCACGATGGACATCGAGCGGCCGGTGCTCCCGGCGGTCGCGGCGTGGCACGAGCGGCTCGACGGACGTCGGGCGTTCCGCAAGGCCATCAATGTGCCCTATGACGAGCTCAGGGGCCGGTAGGCGTTCTGAGCCCCCGAAAAGACTGAACGCCCGCTTCTTTCAGGAAGCGAGCGTTCGGAAGATGACCGGCTTGGCGGTTGAGGCGAGTGGCGAACCGTTAGAGGGTGCGCGCATGATCGCGAGCAACACGCTGGATGTCGGTGCGCGTGATGCCGAGATCGCTCAGCTGGCGGTTGTCGAGAGCAGTGAGCTCACGGACGGTCTGAGAATAAGCGGCCCACTTCTTGAAAGTCTGGCGAATGCCCATTTGGAAGTCTCCTTTCGTTTGCAAGTGAAGAGATAGTCTCGTTCGCGAACAATGAGCAGACCCGACTGTCTCAGAACCGCCATGCGTCCTGAGCATGGCTTAGCGTGCAACCTTTCACCTTCGGTTCATCGCTGTGGCGGCACTCGGGCAGCAAGATGGCCGCTGGTTGCCCAGCGGCCATCCAGACCATGGTTAAGCAAAACTGAAGTCAGCGATCGAACAGGCCGCGGGTCATCTTGCGGAAGTCGTTTCCGGAAAGCCCTAGGGCATCGCGGGTTGTCGGCACGTCCATCTCCCGCAGCGTCTGCTTGATGTCGACCAGCCGCTTGAGCCGCCATACGGCACGCACAAACATCGCATCGTCTCCTGTCACATCAGACGAAAGCAGCATGCGGTGATTTGAGCGGGAGGGAAACCCGGACCTAGACAGTGCCGGTATGCGAATTTTGCATGGCAAATTCACACCTGCGTCACATTCGAGGCGCTATGGCCCGGCATCGGCTCAGCCGATCGTGCGCTCCAGCAGCGACAGCCAGTTGCCATGCGCCAGTCTTTCCAGCAGCGGCCGATCGTAGCCGTGCTGCTCCAGCGCCTCGAACAACCGCGGCAGTCCGGCCGCCGAGCCGATAGCTGTCGGAATTACCGCTCCATCGAAATCCGACCCAAGCCCGACATGCGTTTCGCCCGCCACTTCAATCATGTGGTCGAGATGCCGCACCATCAGGTCGATGTCGGTGGCCGGGTCCATCCGCCCGTCGGGCCGCAGGAAGCCGGTGGCGAAGTTCAGGCCGACCATGCCGTCCGTGTCGCGGATGGCCCGCAACTGGTCGTCGGTCAGGTTCCGTGGGGTCGGGCAGAGGGCATGCGCATTCGAATGGGTGGCGACAAGCGGGGCAGTCGACAGCCCGGCTACGTCCCAGAAGCCGCGCTCGGTGATGTGAGACAGGTCGATCAGCACGCCCAGCCGGTTGCAGGCCTCGACCAGCCGCCGCCCGGCCTCCGTCAGCCCCGGGCCGGTATCGGGAGAACCCGGAAATCTGAACGGCACGCCGCGGCCGAAGATGTTGTGGCGGCTCCACACCGGCCCCAGCGAACGGAGCCCGGCCGCGTAAAGTACCTCCAGGAAGTCGAGTTCGCCATCAAGGCACTCGACGCCCTCGATATGAAGCACCGTCGCCAACACGCCCCGGGCCATTGCCGAGCGAATGTCGGCGGCGCTGCGGCACAGCGCCACCTGGCCACCGGACTGGCGCTCGAGCTTCAGCAGCAGCGAGATCATCCGTACGGCGCTCGCCCGCGCCATTTCCATCGGCAGGGGCGGCGGCATCGGCACCTCGCCTCCGGCGGCTAAAGCGCTGAAGTCCAGCTTCTCGGGCGACGGGCAGAACACTGCGAACAAGCCGCCGGCCAGCCGACCGGCCCGCGCCTTTGGCAGGTCGATATGCCCTCCAGCGCTTCCGGCAAGGAATCCGGCCACCGGATCGCCTGCCTGCTGCAGGTGGAGACGGAGCAGCGCGTCGTTGTGGCCATCGAAAACGGGAATCGGAGCGGTCACGGCAAGTCCATTTCGTCATGTGGTTTGACCCGCAGCAAAGCAGGCGTGCGCCACAGGAGCAAGCTGCTGGCGGCTTCTTCGTGGCGACGTCCCGGCTTGAAGTAAGTATTAACCAACATCTGGAACAATTAGGTTCGTAGCCAAACCTGTAGTGGACGACAGGCGGAGCCCGGCACGAAACGACCCTTGGAAGGGGTGCGCTCTATGTCATCGCCCACGTCAACCCAGTCAAACGCGTCGCTCAACGAAAGGCTGGATTTCATCGGCCTCGACGACGCAGCGCTGGAACGCCTGCGCTCCGCCAGCGGGCACATTGAAAAACACCTGGTCCCCTCGCTCGAGCGCTTCTACGGCAAGCTTGCCAAAGTCCCGGCAGTTGCCCGGTTCTTCGACGGGCAGGCCAGTATGGGTCGGGCGCAGTCCAAGCAGGCGGGCCATTGGAGCGTCATCGCTACTGGCAAGTTCGATCAGGCCTATGTCGAGTCCGCGCGCCGGATCGGCCTGCGCCACGCCAAGATCGGGCTGGAGCCGCGCTGGTATGTCGGTGGCTACGGCCTCATCCTCGACGGGTTGATCAAGGGCGTGCTGCAAGACCTGATCGCGGAGCAGCTCGCTGCCCAGCCCAAGAAGCTGTTCGCCAGCCCTCCGACGCTCGACATCGAGGCCATCTCCAGCGTGATGAGCGCGATGATGAAGGCCGTGCTCGTCGACGTGGACATGGCGGTCACCGTCTATTTTGACCAGTTGACCGAGGAAGCGGCCGAACGCGACCGGGTCGCCAAGGCGGAGATCGAGCGCACCGTTTCCCTGACCGGCGCGGCGCTGCAGCGGCTGTCGGAGTTCAACCTCGCCACGCGGGTGACTGATCAGTTCTCTCCGGAGTTCGAGCAGATCAAGACCGACACCAATGCCGTCTTCGCCCAGTTGGAACAACTGGTGCAGCGCCTCGCCGAGGCCTCGCACTCCTTGCGCGTCGCAACCGGCGAAATCCTGTCGGGCGCCAACGACCTCTCCGAGCGCACCACCAAGCAGGCCGCGGCGATCGAGCAGACCTCCGCCGCGATGGAACAGCTGATGCACACCGTCACCGAAAACGCCAGACGCGCCGAGCAGGCCAGCGGCAAGGCGACCGCTGCATCCTCGCTCGCCGCTGATGGCGGCAAGGTGATGGACGATGCCAACGCGGCCATGGATCGCATCGCGGCTTCGTCCGGCCAGATCAGCAACATCATCGGCATGATCGACGACATCGCCTTCCAGACCAACCTGCTGGCGCTCAACGCCTCGGTTGAGGCGGCGCGGGCAGGCGAAGCCGGCAAGGGGTTCGCGGTCGTCGCCATCGAAGTGCGCCGACTGGCTCAGAATGCAGCCCAGGCCTCGCATGACGTGAAGCAACTCATCGACCGCAGCGAGAAGGAAGTGCGCACCGGCGGACAGCTCGTCTCCGACGCTACCCGCAAGCTCGAACGCATCGTCGCGGCCGTCGACGAGAACGCCACTCTGATGCGCGAGATGGCCGAGGCCGGCAGCAGTCAGACCTCCGCCATCCAGCAGATCTCTGTCGCCATCCAGCAGATGGACGAGATGACCCAGCACAACGCCGCGCTCGTCGAACAGACCAATGCGGCCATCGAGCAGACCGAAACCCAGGCCGGCGAACTCGACATGATCGTCGACACCTTCACCGTCTCGCCTACGTCAGGCCGCGACCGCCGCGCCGCATGATCCGTCCAGCAGCGGAGTTCCTACTCCGCTGCTTCCACCCGGCGGTTCTGCGGGCGGCGCTCCATGACGGTCTTGAGGAAGCGGCCCGTGTGGGAGCGCTTGTTTGCGATGATGTCCTCGGGCGTGCCGACGCCGACCACTTCGCCGCCGCCATCGCCGCCCTCCGGACCCATGTCGATCAGCCAGTCGGCGGTCTTGATGACCTCGAGATTGTGCTCGATGACGATCACCGAGTTGCCCGTCTCCACCAGTTCGTGCAGCACCTCCAGCAGCTTGGCGATGTCGTGGAAGTGCAGACCCGTCGTCGGCTCGTCCAGCATGTAGAGCGTGCGGCCGGTAGCGCGCTTCGACAGCTCCTTGGACAGCTTTACGCGCTGCGCCTCACCGCCCGACAGCGTCGTCGCCGGCTGGCCGACCTTGACGTAGCCCAGCCCCACGCGCTGCAGCGTCAGGAACTTGTCGCGGATCGACGGCACCGCGGCGAAAAACTCCACCGCCTCGTCGATGGTCATGTCGAGCACGTCGGCGATCGACTTGCCCTTGAACTGCACCTCGAGCGTTTCGCGGTTGTAGCGATGCCCCTTGCACACCTCGCAGGTGACGTAGACGTCGGGCAGGAAGTGCATTTCGATCTTGATGACGCCGTCGCCCTCGCACTTCTCGCAGCGTCCGCCCTTGACGT
>CAMDAL010000174.1 GCA_945888565.1 Devosia equisanguinis
ATCGGGGCGACGCGGCTTGACGAAGTGGCGAGCGAGAAGGATGTAGCGTGACGACGCGGCCTCTGCCCACCTTGCCAAGTAAGGTTTCGCCTGTTGCCGAGGCCAGACTGCCGCGGCATAGTGGGCGCCATGCCAGCCCGCCGATCTCAGGACAAGACGCCGGATCTGTTTGAGGCAGCCTCGTCGCAGCCCGTTCAGGCCCCTGCGCCGAAGGCGGCGATGCAGCCTCCCGAAGTTGCGTCGCCCTCCCGTCACATGTTGCCGAAGGATCTGCCAGGCGCCCTCAAGTGGCTTGAGGACGGTGAGATCGACACTCTGCTGGCCGCGGTGAGCGAAGAGGCAAAGCGACGGGGCCTGTTACCTCCCGACGCAAAAACAGCTAAGGTGCCAGAGCCGATGGAGAGTGCCACACGTGTCGACAAGATCGCTAACGCCGGAAAGACGGCGAGAAACGCCCCTCCGCGACCCGGAAGGGCATCGAGCGGCGGTGTATTGACCGCGGCGAGAGCGAATGCCGTTCGCTCCGCTTTCGTGGCCGGCGTTAAGCCGTCGGCGATCGCGCGGCAGTTTGGGATCTCGCAGGCGACCGTCAGGCAGGTGCTCGCAGCCGAGACAAAAGGACAGTAGCTCTGTTTCATGGCACTGCCCGGCGGGAGCATTCACTTCTCCCCGAGGCTCTGGCCTGCTCAGATCTTGGCCTGCCCCCTGAAGAGTGGTCCTCCTGAAGTATGGCTTTTGAGCCTGTAGGAGGACGAAATGGCCGGCAAGAGAACTTACATCTGAAGAGATCGTGGCGAGGCTTCGGCAGGTTGATGTGCTGAACTCGCCAGGCAAGACGGTTGCCGAGGCCGGCCGGGCGATAGGGGTAACGGAAGTAACCTACTACCGCTGGCGCAAGGAATATGGGCGTTTACCTCCGCTTCGGGCCAGCAGCAGTCTCCTGCGAAGGTCCGCTTCGCGCCGATATCGTTGGATTGGTCGGCGCTTTGTCTGCGTTCGCTGCTGTTGGCGGTCGGTGTCGTGGTCTACGAGACCGAGAGCGGCGAAGGCGGGACTGCCGGATTCCTGCTTGAAGGGCCGCCATCTGCCGCACATCCGACCACAGCAAAGCCAAGTGTGACAATGCAGGCGGAGCAGAGCACCTACCCGCTGGTCACAAGCGTTTGGCAAACTCGCGTCGATCGCCACTTGCAATGTTAAGTGAAATGGGCATTACTCAACACTCTTACTAAACATGCTGATTTTCTTGACGGCTTGTTCGGGGAGACGGGGGCGCCGAGGTGTCCCGATTGGAGGCGGGCCGAGGAGGGTTCCGCCACAGGGAGGAATGCAATGACCAGGACGTTGAGAGCCGCTTTTGCGGGCGTATCCTTATTGTCTGCGCTGACTGTTGTGCCGCTGGTTTCGGTCACCGCGGCGCAGGCCGAAGAACTGACCCTATGCTGGGCGGCATGGGATCCGGCGAATGCCCTTGTTGAGTTGAGCAAGGATTTCACCACCGAAAGCGGCATCGACATGAAGTTCGAGTTCGTGCCGTGGACCAACTATGCCGACCGCTTCCTCAACGAGCTCAACGCCAAGGGCCAGTTGTGCGACCTGATCATCGGCGACAGCCAGTGGATCGGTGGCTCGGCCGAAAATGGCCACTACATCAAGCTCAATGACTTCTTCGCCGCCGAAGGCATCACCATGGATGACTTCGTGCCGGCGACGGTGACGGGATACTCCGAGTGGCCCAAGGGCACACCGAACTACTGGGCGCTGCCTGCCATGGGCGACGTGGTTGGCTGGACCTACCGCAAGGACTGGTTCGAAAAGCCCGAGCTGCAGGCTGAGTTCAAAGAGAAGTACGGCTGGGATCTGGCCGCGCCGACCACCTTCGAGCAGCTCAAGCAGATCGCCGAATTCTTCCAGGGCCGTGAAGTGGACGGCAAGACCGTCTACGGTGCCTCGATCTACACCGAGCGCGGCTCGGAAGGCATCACCATGGGCGCCATGGATGTGCTCTACAGCTACGGCTTCAAGTACGACAATCCGGACAAGCCTTATGACATGAACGGCTTTGTGAACTCGGACGGCGCTGTGGCCGGCCTCGAGTTCTACAAGTCGCTCTATGACTGCTGCACCCCTCCGGGCGCTGCCAACTCCTACATGGGTGAAGGTGTCGATGCCTTCAAATCCGGACAGGTGGCAATGCACATGAACTTTGCCTTCACCTGGCCCGGGCTGCAGAAGGACGAAGCCGTGGGCGGCGACAAGATCGGCTACTTCGCCAACCCGGCCGGGCCGGGCGGCGACAAGTTCGCCCAGCTTGGTGGACAGGGTATCTCGGTGGTCGCCTATTCCAGCAAGCAGGAAGCCGCGCTCAAGTACATCAAGTGGTTCGCCAACCCTGCCGTGCAGGCCAAGTGGTGGTCGCTCGGTGGCTTCTCCTGCCTGAAGGCCGTGGTCGAAGACCCCGGCTTTGCAGCGACCCAGCCCTATGCGCAGACCTTCCTCGACTCGATGGCAATCGTGAAGGACTTCTGGGCCGAACCGGCCTATGCGTCGCTCCTCCAGGCGTCGCAGAAGCGTCTGCATGACTACGTCGTCGCCGGCAATGGCACGGCCAAGGAAGCCCTCGACGCTCTGGTCGCCGACTGGACCGAGACGTTCGAGGACGAAGGCAAGCTCTAGGGTCATCCCGCCTGGCCGCGCTCCGTGCACATTGGCACGGAGTGCGGTTCCTCTCCGCGCTTCTTGCAGGGTTTTCAGCGCCGTGACCGACTCCAAGACATCTCCGCTCGATCGCGCCGCCGAGGCTGTTGCCCGCTCGACGCACTCGAAGCTGGTCAAGCGGGTCACCGGCCTCTCGGATCGCATGGTCGCCTGGCTGTTCATCGGCCCCACGATGCTGCTCCTGCTCGCCATCAACATCTTCCCGCTGTTCTGGGCGATCGGCCTGAGTTTCACGAACTATCGCGCCAATCGCCCCAATGAGCCCGTCGAGGGCGTGGGCCTGCGCAACTATGAGCGCATCCTGGCCGATCCGGACATCTGGATCGCCATGCAGACGACGGCCAACTTCGTTTTCTGGACCATCCTGCTGCAGACCGTGATCGGGTTTGGCCTCGCCTATCTGATCGACCGCAAGTTCCGCGGCCATGCCTTCTGGACCACCATCATTCTCGTACCGATGATGCTGTCGCCGGCCGTGGTCGGCAATTTCTGGCGCTTCCTCTACGAGCCGCAGATCGGGCTGTTCGCCTACGCCGTGAGCTTTGTCTCCGGCATCCCGCCCACCGAGATCGAGATGCTCTCCAATGTCGCCCTGGCGCCCTGGTCGATCATCATCGTCGATACCTGGATGTGGTCTCCCTATGTGATGCTGATCTGCCTGGCCGGGCTCAGATCGATCCCGGACTACATCTATGAAGCCGCCGAAGTCGATCGTGCCTCGCCCATCCGGCAGTTCCTCTCCATCACCCTGCCGATGGCGCTGCCCTTCATCATGCTGGCGATCCTCTTCCGCGGCATCGAGAACTTCAAAATGTTCGACATGGTCAACCTGCTGACCGGCGGCGGGCCCGGCTCGACAACCGAGGTGGCCTCGATCACCCTCAAGCGTGAGGCCTTCGAGAAATGGCGCACCGGCTATAGCTCGGCCTTTGCCATCATCCTGTTCGTGGCTGTGTTCGGCCTCGCCAACATCTACGTCAAGGCACTCAACCGGGTGAAGCAGAGATGAGCCTGACCACCGCCCACTCGGTCGTCGTGCCGTCGACGACGTCTAAGCGCATCGCCGCCGTGCTGATCATCGCCTACGCGCTGATTTCCATCGTGCCGCTGCTCTGGATCTTCGCGACCAGCTTCAAGACGCCACCGGACTCGATCGCCTATCCGCCCAAGATCCTGTTCCAGCCCTCGACGGAGGGCTATTGCAACCTTTTCACCACGCGCACGCGCCAGACCGCTGAGTACATTGCCAGTCTGCCGCCGGCGACGTCGTTCTGCGACGAAGTCACGCGCAAGCGAAACATGGTCATCGCCGGGCCGTCGAACTTCCTGCCGCGCTTTGTCAATTCGCTGATCATCGCCTTTGGCTCGACGTTCTGCGCGGTATTCCTCGGCACCCTGGCGGCCTACGGCTTCTCGCGCTTCAAGGTGCCGCTGGCCGACGACCTGCTGTTCTTCATCCTCTCGACGCGGATGATGCCGCCCATCGCGGTGGCCATACCGATCTACCTGATGTATCGCGAGCTCGGCTTGTCGGATTCCGCGCTCGGCATGATCCTGCTCTATACGGCCGTGAACGTCTCGCTGGCGGTCTGGCTGCTCAAGGGGTTCATCGACGAGATCCCGCGCGAGTATGAAGAGGCCGCCATGATCGACGGCTATACGCGGCTACAGGCCTTCTGGAAGGTCGTGTTGCCCCAGGCCACGACCGGCATTGCGGCTACCGCCATCTTCTGCCTGATCTTTGCCTGGAACGAGTATGCCTTTGCCGCCCTGCTGACCTCAGGTACCGCTCAGACGGCACCGCCGTTCATCCCCACGATTATCGGTGAGGGCGGGCAGGACTGGCCGGCCGTCGCGGCGGGCACGACCGTCTTCCTCGTGCCGATCCTCGTGTTCACCATCCTCCTCCGAAAGCAGTTGCTGCGGGGCATAACCTTCGGGGCGGTTCGTAAATGAAGACCTGGCCGAAACTCTTCCGCCGCCGACCGATGGAGTGGACAGCGATCGCGCTGATCGGGCTCGGCTTCTTCATGCTGTTCCAGCCATTCATGCTGGAGCTCTACTCGTACTCGTTCATCACCATGCTGATTGGCACCGTGATGTTCATTGTCGTCTCGAAGTTCCCGGAGTGAGCCATGGCTGAAATCCGGGTCGAAAACCTGCGCAAGGAATTCTCTGGCTTCACTGCCGTGCAGAATTCGACGTTCACCGTCGATGATGGCGAGTTTTTCGTCATGCTCGGGCCATCGGGCTGCGGCAAGACCACAACCCTGCGCATGATTGCCGGGCTAGAATTGCCGACGTCGGGTCGCATCCTGTTGGGTAGTGAGGACGTCACCATGAAGCGTGCGCGCGAGCGCGACATCGCTTTCGTCTTCCAGCTTTTTGCCCTCTACCCGCATATGAATGTCCGCAAGAATATCGGCTTTCCGCTGCTCGCCCAGGGCATGCCTCGGGCCGAGATCAGGAAGCAGGTCGAGGAAGTGGCCCGCCTGCTTCGGATCGACCACATTCTGGACAGACCGGTATCCGGGCTTGCCGGAGGTGACCGACAGCGCGTGGCGTTAGGCCGCGCCATCGTACGCAGACCGCTCTGCTTCCTGATGGACGAGCCACTGGGCACGCTCGATGCAGAATTCCGCGACCTGATGGTGCATGAGCTTCGCGAACTGCATAACCGCATCGGGGCGACGACGGTCTATGTGACGCATGACCAGCTCGAGGCCATGTCCATGGCCGACAAGATCGCCGTGATGAACCATGGGATTATCGAGCAGTTCGGCTCGCCGCGGGAAATCTATGACCGGCCGCGATCCATGTATGTCGCCGATTTCATGGGCTCACCTCCCATGAATTTTCTCCGGTTCCACAGCGGTCTGGCAAGGGGCGCGAGCACGGTTTCGGTGAATGGCGCTGAGATCGCCGTGCCTCAGATCCGCGAAGACATTGCCCCGTCCGCGCTGGCGCTCGGCGCCCGCCCGGAGCACATCCGGCTTGATGATGCCAGCGGACTGCGCGGCGAGGTGCTTGGCGCTGAGTATCTTGGCACGACGCAGATCGTGGTTGTCAGGACCGGCGACGGATTGATCAGGGCGCGGGTGCCCGCCAGCGATCACGTGCGGACGGGCGAGACCGTCGGACTGACGTTCAGCGGAGCCTATTTGTCGCTCTTTGACACGGCCTCCGGTCGAGCCATCGAGACAGCCCTTTATGAGGGGGCACCCCATGGCTGAAGTCACGATGCGGGGCGTCGTCATGCGCTTCAAGGACAAGCTGGCGATCAAGGGGCTCGACCTGACGATCGCCGATGGCGAGTTTGTTGTTCTGCTCGGCCCAACCGGGGCCGGCAAGACAACGACGCTTCGCCTGATCGCGGGCCTCGAGCGACCCGAGCAGGGCATCGTCAGCATAGGCGGCCAAGACGTTGGGGGCCTGCCGCCATCCGCACGCGACGTGGCCTTCGTCTTCCAGCAGTATTCACTCTACCCGCATCTGAGCGTCTACGAGAACCTGGCATTCCCGCTGCGCTCGCCGGCCCGCCACATGGACAAGGTCGAAATCGACCGCCGCGTCCGCGAGACGGCGCGCACGGTGCGCATCGACCACAAGCTGGACAATCGCGCCACAAGGCTTTCGGGCGGCGAGATGCAACGCGTTGCCATCGGCCGGGCCATGGTGCGCCAGCCTGCCATCTATCTGATGGACGAGCCGCTCTCATCGCTCGATGCCAAGCTACGGGCCGAAATGCGCCTCGAGCTCAAGCGCATCCAGCGGGATCTGGGCGCCACGCTACTCTACGTGACTCACGACCAGATCGAGGCAATGACGATGGCCGATCGGATCGGGATCCTCAAGGAGGGCGAACTGATCCAGATCGGAACGCCGCGCGAAATCTATACGACGCCGCGCAATACCCATGTTGCGACTCGGCTCGGGCAACCCGCGATCAATCTCTTGCCGCGCGGTCTGATCCCGGACGCGGATGCTGCCGCGGCCGCACAGACCATCGGTGCGCGCACCGAGCACCTCGTCATCGCGAAGGCAACCAATGGTCACTCAGACGGCGTTGTTGACTGGATCGAGCATCTTGGCGACCAGAACCACCTGCACGTGCGCGTCGGGGAGCGCAAGATCATAACGTTGGCTCCGGCCGACTCCCCGCTTGCGGCAGGCGATCAGGTAGCCATTCGCTACAAGGACCCGCTCTACTTTGACGCCAATGGTGATCGACTTGGGGGAGCGTCATGATTGACTCCAGCCACCTGCGGGCGGCCCTTCTGGCGATTGCAGAAGCTGTTTCTGCGCATGCCGAAGAACTGACGGCACTTGATGCCGCGATCGGCGACGGCGATCACGGCGCCAACATGAAACGTGGTTTTGACGCGGTGGCGGCCGATATCGACACGATCTGCGCAAAGCCCTTGGCCGAGGCGCTCAAGGCGGCCGGTACCAAGCTAGTCATGACTATCGGCGGCGCCTCCGGCCCGCTTTACGGCACCTTGTTCCTCACGCTGGGCAAGGAACTTGCCGTCAATCCGGAGGCCTATGTCGTGGCCTACCGAAAGGCAGTCGAAGCGGTGGCGGCACGCGGCAAATCCGGAATCAACCAGAAGACGTTGCTCGACGTGCTCTACCCGGTCGCCGATGCGCTGGAAGCGGGAAAACCGAAGTCCGACGTCGTAGCCGTTGCCCGTGCCGCAGTGGCCGGAACCAAGGATCGCAAGGCCATTCGCGGCCGCGCGTCGTTTCTCGGGGACCGATCCATTGGCCATATCGACCCTGGCGCCAGGTCGAGCCTCTTGCTTATCGAAGCTGCTGCCGGAGTATTGCCATGAAGAATGTCGGTATCGTCATCGTTTCCCATTCCCCGCTGGTTGCCGAGGGCGCCGCCAGCATGGTGCGCCAGATGGTTGGGGACGACGTGCCGCTCGCCTGGTGCGGTGGCAATCCAGAGGGCGGCCTCGGCACCAGCGTGGAGGCGATCATTGCGGCCATAGACCGGGCATGGTCCGACCGCGGCGTTGCCATTCTGGTGGACCTCGGTGGCGCCGAAACCAATTCGGAAATGGCGGTTGAAATGCTCGATGGCGACCGCTCGCACAAGGTGGTCGTTTGCAATGCACCCGTGGTAGAGGGCGCTGTCATGGCCGCCACCGAAGCCTCCGGAGGCGCATCGCTTGCAGAAGTGCGTGCCACCGCCGAAGAGCTGTCACCCGCATGAAGGATACCAACGACTTGGCCGAAGCACAGGTGCTGATCACCCACGAAGTGGGGCTCCATGCACGCCCGTCGGTAAAGCTGACCAAGCTCGCCAAGGGCTTCGCTGCGCGCACTGCACTGGCCCTGAACGCCGAGGGGCCCTGGGTCGACGCCAAGTCGATCGTCAAGGTCATGGCGACAAAGGCGCCCAAGGGCTCCACGCTCTACCTGAG
>CAMDAL010000175.1 GCA_945888565.1 Devosia equisanguinis
GGACGAGGTGCGCGAATTCTTGTCGGGCCGCTGAAGCCGCAGCACCAACTCGATCAGTTGCTCTTTGCTGAGCTGCTGCAAATCACCTCTGTCCATAGCCCCAGAGATTCAGGGATTTACCCCGATGACAAGGGGGTGGGTAATTACAGCCGACCGCGTCTGGGAACAGAGCAGCGCCGAACAGGCCCTTACAAACCTGCGGCAGACACTTCTGCACACACGTGAGCTGGAAGCAAAGTTCGGCTTCGAACTGTTCGATGCTGACGGGACGGAAATTGAGCTGAGTCGCGCAGTCACCCTCGACCTGCGCGAAATTGGCCGCATCCGTGCCGTTACCGACGCGCAGGAACTCGAACGCCTGATCGGCCTCTATCGCGGCGATCTGCTGGAGGGTCTGGACGCGGTCGGCGAGGGTTTTGACCAGTGGCTCTCCATGGAGCGCACCCGGATCGAGGATCAGTTCGCTGCACAGGCGACCGAGGCGGCCCTGCGGATCGGCGGTCGCGGCGGCCGCGCCGCACTGCAGCGACTTGCTGAGCGGTTGCCGTTTTCCGATGTTGTCGGCCGCGCCACCATCCAGCTTTACCTCGCCGAAGGCGATGCGGCAGGCGCCCGCAGCGCCCTCACAGCCTATCGCGGCCGCCTGATGCGCGGCCTGGGCGAAGAGCCCCCGGCGGAGATCTCCGATCTGCTTGACGGCGGCGGCCATGCGCGCCCGGCCGAGCCGCGCAGCAAGGACTCGCCGCGCCGGCCCGATCTCAACGTTGAACAGAAGCCAGCTTTCGTCCCCCGTGTCGTCCTGCTGCCACCGCTGCAGGAACACAAGAACGGCCTGCCCCGCCACCTGGCCCCGGCGCTGGTGGAAGATGTGACCATCGGCCTGTCGCGCCTGCGTTCGGTTTCCGTCATCGCCCCGCACACCGCCTGGCAGCTCGATCCCTTCAGCGCCCTCGACGAGGTTCGTTCCCACCAGATCGACTACGCGGTCGAAAGCCGCGTGGCGCAGGACGTCACCGGCAGCCTGTCGCTCGCCGTCCGCCTCGTCCGCAGTTCCAGCCGCGAGATCGTCTGGGCCGACAAGTATGCCTTCAATCCCGCCGTGGCTGCCGCCCGCTACTGGGATTTCACCGGCGGCATTGCCCGCGCGCTGGCCGACTCGATCGAGACCGCCGAACTCGCCCGCGAGCGCACCGAGCGTGACCCGGACGCTTACGGCCACTATCTCAACGGCCGCTACAACCTGCGTACCTTCGATCTGCCGAAGGTACGTCGCGGCCGTAATTCGCTGCGCCGGGCCCGCGAGATCGAACCCGAGCAGGCGACGATCGAAAGCGCTCTCGCCCGCACGTACGTCATCGAATGGGTGCTGCGCTCGGGTGCCGACAAGTCGTTGCTCGACCGGGCCAAGCTCCATGCCGAGCGCGCGGTCGCCATCGATCCGACGGACGGCACGGCCTATCGCGAGCTCGGCCGCGTCGCCCTGTTCGACCGCGACCTCGACCAGAGCCTGAAACACATGAAGATGGCCGCCGAGTTGGCGCCACATCACGCCGACCTGCTGGCCGACTACGCCGATACGCTGGTGCACGACAGCAATTTCGGCGCCGCCGAGCAGAAGATCGACGAGGCCATCCGCCTCAACCCCGTGCCGCCCGACGAGTATTTGTGGACGCTCGGCGGCATCCACTTCTTCCGGGGACGTTTCGAGGAAGCCCTCAACGCCCTCCACCAGATGCGTAACCAGGACCCTGCTCTCCGCCTGATGGCGGCAGCCGCTGCCATGGGCGGCCGCATGGACCTGGCGCGCAGATACCGGACGCGAGCCCTCGAGCTGCAGCCGGACTTCAGTGTCGCCCGATGGGCCTCGCGCATGCCGCAGCGAGACCCGGCGGATGTCGATTTCTACGTCGAGGCCCTGCGACAGGCCGGTTTCAAGTAGCCACTCACTTCAACCCCCAGGAGACGTTACATGCGCTATGTTATCATCGGTAAGAAAGACGACGCCCAGCTGCTCGTGGTCGACACCCAGCTGATGACCGTGACCGCCCTCGACCAGTCGACGGTGCTCACCCCCGACCTGCAGAGCCAGCTCGCCGACGGCGGCACCCTGTTCCAGGGCATCGACATCGCAGTGGCCGCCGGCCAGCGCGACGATGCCAGCGCCGTCTGGCACTACCAGACCAAGTAACACCCCCCCTTTGGAGCCAGCCATCGTGCTCCACGACATGGACAGAAGTCTGGCCATCCGGCCTGCGGCGGACGCGTCGCCGGCCAAGCCCCTCAGTCCCGCGGCGCTGCTGCGGGACTTGATCTCCCGATTTCCGCTGCTCGGCATCACCCGGCTCGCCAGCCAGACTGGGCTCGATCGCACCGGCATCCCCTGCTACGCCGCCATTCGCCCGAACTCGCTCACCATCGCCTCCCACCAAGGCAAGGGCGAGGATGATCTCGGCGCGAAGCTCTCCGCCGTCATGGAGGCCGCCGAGTACGCGGTGGCCGAGGCGCCCGAGACAACCTCGCACACCCTCAGCCTCGACGAAGCCCGTGCCGCCGGACTGGCAACGCTCGATGTGGCCAATCTGCTGCCGCGCGGCTTTGCCATCGATCCTACCCTGCCGGTCCGCTGGGTCGAGGGGGCCGAATACCCTACAGGCAAGCCGATCCTCGTGCCCTACGATGCCGTGGTGCTCGGCGTCGCTCCCACCGCCTTCACCGCCATTTCGCAATCCACCAACGGCATTGCCGCCGGCATCAGCCCCGACCGCGCCCTGCTGCACGCCCTCTGCGAACTCATCGAACGCGACGCGGTCTGCCTCTGGGGTTTCAAGCCCGATGCCGCGGCTTTCGCCACCGCCGTGGCACCCGAGGCATTCGGCGATGCCGGCGTCGACCGCCTGGTTGCCCGCATCGCCCGCGCCGGCTATCGCATCCACCTCTTCGACCAGACCACCACTATCGGCGTGCCGGTGATCTACGCCGTGATGTTTCCGGCCGACGGCGCCGACAAGCACTTCGATGCCGCCAGCGGCGCGGCCTGCCACCCGGTGCCCGGCGTCGCGGCGCGCAAGGCCATCATCGAGGCGGCGCAGACCCAGGTCACCAACATCGCCGGCGCCCGCGACGACATCGTCGATGCCGAATACGACACGGCCCTCAGCCGCAGCATCAAGGTGCTGACCGAAATCCGGCCGGGCGGCCGCCCTGCCCCCGAAGGTTTTACCGGCGACGACGACACGGCCGAATTCCTCGCCTTCGTCCGCCACGGTCTCGATCGCGCCGGCCTCAGGCGCATCGTCACCGTCCGCCTCGGCAGCGAGCGTCTTGGCATCGAGGTCGTGAAAGCCTTCGTTCCGGGCCTCGAGGATCGCCTCACCAACCGGCACTGGCGCCCCGGTTCACGCGCCGCCGCCGCCATGCTGGGTGCACTGTGAAAATTCTGTTCGCCGGCCCCTCGCTGTTCGGCCAGACCGCCGACCTCACCGGCGTCGATCTCCGCCCCCCCGCCCGGCAAGGCGATATCTACCGCGCCGTCCGCGACGGCGCCGAGGCCATCGGCCTCATCGATGGCGTCTTCGGCTTCGTCCCCTCGGTCTGGCACAAGGAGATCCTGTTCGCGCTGAGCGAAGGAGTCCGCGTCCTCGGCGGCGCCTCGCTGGGTGCGTTGCGGGCCGCCGAGTGCCACACCTTCGGCATGGAGCCGGTGGGTGAGATCGCCCGCGCCTATGTCGATGGCGTCCGCTACGAGGATGCCGACGTTTGCCTGGCCCACTGCCCCGCCGAAATGAACTTCATGCCCCTGAGTGAACCGCTGGTCGATGTCGAGGCAAGTATAGCCAGATTACTGGACCTCGGCGCGGTCACCGGCGAACAGGCCTGGTCGTGGCTGGAAGGCGCCCGCGACATCTATTTCGCCGACCGGACGGTCGAGGCCATGCTGCAACGCGCCAGCCTGCCCGCTCCCCTCGCCGACGCCTATCGCCTCCACCGGGTCGGCGTGAAGGCGCGGGATGCGCTGGAACTCGTCGATCAACTGCGCAAGCTCCCCGAACGCGCTGGCCAAGCACCCGACGGCTGGACCTTCCGGGCCTCCGACCCATGGCGCGCCTACCTCGCGACGGTGGCCTGAAGCATGGCGTCGATCCCGGAGAGCACAGCAGCCTACCTCGCACCGCTGCCCGAAGCGCAACGCAAGGCGCTGCTGGACCTGCGCGACTGGATCATCGCCGCCGTGCCGCAGGCAGCGGAGTCTCTGAACTACGGCGTCCCTGCCTTCAAGCTCGATGGCCGGCCCTTGGTGTCCTTCGGCGCCGCCAAGAAGCACTGTGCCTTCTACGTCCAGAGCCCCGCGGTCAGCCTCGCCTTTGCCGAGCAACTCGCCGGCCTCGACACCTCTCCCGGTACCGTCCGCTTCACGCCGGACAAGCCGCTGCCCCGTCGACTGGTGGAGGACCTGATCGCCGCCCGCATCGCCGAGAACGCCGGGCGGGCCAGGAAAAAATAGCTTCCGCCCGCGGCATCCCACTCGCTGATTTGCGAACAAAGCAGGAATGGTGCTTCCTGATCCTTCCTGACGTCCGGATCGATTCGCGTGCTCGACACCCCCGCCTATCTCGACAAGCTGAACCCCGCCCAGCGGGAGGCGGTGACGCATGACGGCGGGCCGCTGCTGGTCATCGCCGGGGCCGGGTCCGGCAAGACCAACACGCTCGCCCACCGTGTCGCGCACCTCGTCGTCAACGGCGCCGACCCGCGCCGCATCCTGCTGATGACCTTCTCGCGCCGCGCCTCCTCCGAAATGCAGCGCCGCGTTGAACGCCTCGTGGCCCAGGTGATGCGCGACAAGGCCGGCATCATCGCCGATGCGCTCAGCTGGTCCGGCACCTTCCACGGCATCGGCGCCCGCCTCCTGCGCGAGCATGCCGAACAGATAGGCCTCGAACCCGGCTTCTCGATCCACGACCGCGAGGACTCGGGCGACCTGATGAACATCATCCGCCACGAGATGGGGTTCTCGGAGGCCAAGAAGCGCTTCCCCACCAAGGGCACCTGCCTCGCCATCTACTCGCGCGTCGTCAACGCCGAACAAGACATTGAGCGCATCCTCAAGGACCACTTCCCCTGGGTCGCGATGTGGGCCAACGAGTTGCGCGATCTCTTCGGCGCCTACACCGAAGCCAAGCAGCGCCAGCAGGTGCTCGATTACGACGACCTGCTGCTCTACTGGGCCGCCATGATGCGCGAGCCGACCATCGCCGCCGATCTCGGCGAGCGCTTCGACCACGTGCTGGTCGACGAGTATCAGGATACCAACCGCCTGCAGGCCTCGATCCTGCTGGCGCTCAAGCCGAAGGGCGACGGGCTCACCGTGGTCGGCGACGATGCGCAGTCCATCTACTCGTTCCGCGCCGCCACCGTGCGCAACATCCTCGAGTTCCCCGACGCCTTCACCCCGCCTGCCCGGATCGTCACGCTCGATCGCAACTACCGCTCCACCCAGCCGATCCTCGCGGCCGCCAATGCGGTGATCTCCGAGAGCAAGGAGCGCTTCACCAAGAACCTCTGGACCGAGCGGCTGGCCAGCGAGAAGCCGCGGCTCGTCACGGTGAAATCCGAAGCCGACCAGGCTCGCTACGTCGTCGAAAGCGTGCTCGCCTGCCGCGAGGGCGGCACTGCCCTCAAGCAGCAGGCGGTGCTGTTCCGCACCTCCAGCCACTCCGCCGAGCTCGAGATCGAACTGACGCGCCGCAACATTCCGTTCTTGAAGTTCGGCGGCCTGAAATTCCTCGACGCCGCACATATCAAGGACATGCTGGCGCTGCTGCGCTTCGTCGACAACCCGCGCGACCGCGTCGCCGGCTTCCGCGTGCTGCAGCTGCTGCCGGGCATTGGTCCCGGCTCGGCCGGCAGGGTGCTCGACGCCATGCTCGACAGCGCCAATCCGCTGCAGACGCTGCTCGAAGCGCCCGCCCCGTCGCGCGGCTCCGAAGGCTGGCCCGGCCTGCTCGAGGTCGTCGGCAATCTGGGCCGCGGCGGCGGCTGGCCGGCAGAGCTGTTCACCGCCCGGCTCTGGTACGAACCGCTGATGGAGGCCGTCTACGAAGACGCCGAAGTCCGCAAGGAAGACCTCTACCAGCTCGAACAGATCGCCTCCGGCTACCCCAGCCGCGAGCGCTTCATCACCGAGCTGACCCTCGATCCGCCCGACGCCACCTCCGACCAGGCCGGCGTCCCCATGCTCGACGAGGACTACCTGATCCTCTCGACCATCCACTCCGCCAAGGGACAGGAGTGGAAAAACGTCCATGTGCTGAACGTCGTCGATGGCGCCATCCCGTCCGACCTCGGCACCGGCTCCACGCACGAACTGGAGGAAGAGCGCCGCCTCCTCTACGTCGCGATGACCCGGGCCAAGGACGAACTGCACCTGATGATCCCGCAGCGCTTCTACGTGCACCAGCAGACGCCGCGCGGCGACAAGCACGTCTACGCCCAGCGCACCCGCTTCATCACCCGGGCCATGCTTGGGCTGTTCGACGACATGTTCTGGCCCGCAGTGACGCCCGCCGAAATCCGCGGTGGCACCACGGCCCCCAAAGTGGATATCGGCGCCGGCCTTAGGCAGATGTGGAAGAAAGCCTGACACCGGCTGGCAGGAGGGGTGCGATAGCTTGCCGACCATGACGAAAGCTCCCGCGACGACGTCGAAGCAACCCCGCGCCCTCCCCCTCCCCGAGGCACGGCGCATCTGGCTGCATGCCCAGCGCCTCGACGCTCGCGCCCCCTTCGGCGACGGCGCGGCAGCAACCACGCGCGCCATCGAGCACCTAGGCTACGTGCAGATCGACACCATCAATGTCATCGAACGCGCCCACCACCACATCCTGTTCTCGCGCATTCCCGCTTATCGCCGCGCCGACCTGCATCAGGCGCAGACGGTGGACAAGACGGTGTTCGAGTACTGGACGCACGCCCTCGCGTTCGTGCCGGTGCGCGACATCCGCTTCTACCTCAACGAGATGAAGCATCACGCGTCCGAGCCGATGCGCTGGTACGCCGAGGCCGACCCCAACGACCTGAAGAAGCTGCTGCGCCAGATCCGCAAGGACGGCGCCCTGTCGATCCGTGACATCGACACCGACGAACTGGTCGAAAAGGATCACCTGTGGGGCAGCCGCAAGCCATCGAAGCGGGTGCTGCAATACGGCTTCTACTCAGGCGAACTCACCATTTCCGAACGCATCGGCATGGTGAAGACCTACGAACTGATCGACCGCCATTTCGGCTGGCCACCCCGCCCCCGCGCCGCTACCGAAAAGCAGATCACCGAGCACTTGATCGACCGCGCCCTGACGGCGCAGGGCCTGATCAGCGGCCCCTCGGTGATGCATCCCCGCCTGCGCTTCACCCCGGAAATGGCCGAGATCATCGACGGGCGGGTGCGGCGGAAGCAGCTGGTCCCGGTGACGGTCAACGGCGAATTGCACTTCGCCACCCCCGAGGCGCTGGAGCCACCAACCGCCGGCGAGCCGCTCGTCCACATCCTGTCGCCGTTCGACCCGCTGGTCATCCAGCGCCGGCGGCTGAAGCTGTTCTTCGGCTACGAGCACGTGTTCGAGGCCTACGTGAAGGTCGAGAAGCGCCAGTTCGGCTACTTCACCCTGCCCGTGCTGATCGGCGACGAGGTGGTAGCGGTGCTGGACCTCAAGACCGACCGCGCAGCGCGAAAACTCCTCATCCAGGCCTGGCACCGGATCGAGCCGGAAACCCCGGAGCGAAAGCACCTGATCGAGGAAGAACTCGGCCGGTTCGAGCGTTTTCAACTCTCCGCCGATTAGCCAGCTACCGCGCCCGCACCTTCAATCCCGTAGCCGACAGGATCATTTCCGCCTGCGCCGCAGAAACGACCGCGCCCTTGAATCGACCTGCCCCGGCCAGCAGCGACAGCCCGGTCAGATCGGCGCCGCGCAGGTCAGCCCCCTCGAAGCGGGCATTGTCGATATTCGCCTCGCGCAGGCTGCTTTTCTCGAACACCGTATCGCGGAAATCGCACTTGGCGAGGTCGGACATCGACAGGTCGACGCCGCTGAGCTTGTCCTTGCGGAACGAGAAACCGGCGAGCTTGGCCGCCACCAGCAGCGTGTCGGT
>CAMDAL010000176.1 GCA_945888565.1 Devosia equisanguinis
AGGACCACGAAATTCAACGCCGCAGTCAGCCCCAGCACGATCACCGAGCCGATCGCTGTGTCGATGCCGAGCACGGTGTAGCAGAGCCACGAGAACAGCGAAACGAGCACAATGGCGCTCACCTGCACCGCCACATAGCGCGGGAAAGCCTGACGATGATCGACCTCGGAGCGGAAGGACAGCCGCCGGTGCAGCACGTAGACCGGCACCACGAACGCCGCGTAGCAGAGTGCCGCGACCAGCCAGTCGGGGGCACCGGTACGGAGTGAGATCATCGCCGTGGTGAAGCCGGCCAGTGCCAGCATTGCACCGCCACCGACCAGCACGAACCAGCCGAGCTCGGCCAGCACCGGCCGTTCGCTCGTCTGCTCGAGCGAGTCGCGCATCAGGCTTTCGAGCGACAGGCTCATCGGTAGCTGCTCCGGTAGCCGGACATCCGGCGGGTACATCATGCCCCGGCGACCTTGCCAAAAGCTTGGCAAAGGCATGCCGCGCGCCGGGATGGTTGAGGCCTGATGAAGATGATCGCTCGTCCCCCTTCCCGTTGCGCGTGAACTTGCTAAGCTCCCCCCAGTCATCGGATTTGCGCTCGTGGTCAGTTGGAAGCGACGGGCGGCTGTTACGGCAGCGTAGCAATCCGGTGCGAGAAGCATCCGGGCCAATCGGATTCTAAGGCAAAGGACAGGGACATGAAACGACTTCTGCTGGGCGCCTCGGCGCTGGCACTAACCGTCGGCTTTACCGGCGCGGCGCAGGCCGAGTTCTCGCTCAGGATCCTGCATTTCAACGATTTCCACTCTCGCTTCGAATCGATCACCGGCTCGGACTCGACCTGCAACGCTGAAGGCGAAACCAACGGCGAGTGCTTCGGCGGCATTGCCCGGCTGAAGTCGGCCATCGACACCCGCCGCGCCGCCGCCACCGCTGCGGGCGAAAACGTCGTGCTGTTCTCAGCCGGCGACGAGTTCCAGGGTTCCCTGTTCTACAGCCACTACAAGTCGGCAATCGTGGCCGATTTCCTGAACGACCTCGACATCGACGTTGCCGCCACTGGCAACCATGAGTTCGACGACGGTCCCGAAGAGCTGGCGAAGTACCTCGCGGCGGTCGAACACAAGATCGTCGGCGGCAACTTCGACACCGATGCCGAGCCGCTGCTGGCCGGCAAGTTGCCCGGCGTCATCGTGCTGAACGTCGGCGGCGAGCAGATCGGCGTTATCGGCGCCCTCGCCGAAGACACCGTGGACACCTCGTCCCCCGGTCCGAACGTCAAGTTCCTCAACGTGACCGAGTATGTGCAGGGCGCCTCGACCGCGCTCGCGGAAGCCGGAGTGAACAAGGTCATCCTGCTGAGCCACGTCGGCTTGCCGGCCGACGAGCGCATTGCAGCCGCAGTCACGGGCATTGACCTGATCGTCGGCGGACACTCGCACACCGTGCTGTCGAACACCTTCGAAGGCGCTGCCGGCCCCTACCCGACGGTCGTCGCCAATCCCGATGGCGTCGACGTGCCGATCGTGACCGCCGGCGCCTATGCCAAGTTCCTCGGCGACCTCGCGGTGGTGTGGGACGATGACGGCAACATCGTTTCGGCCAGCGGCGATCCGCTGCTGCTCGATGCCGCAGTTGTCCCCGACGCGGACTTCGTGGCGCGCGTCACCGAAGCCGGCATCCCGCTGGAAGAACTGAAGACCCAGGTCGTCGGCAATGCCGCGGCCGCCATCGAGGGCGACCGCACCGTCTGTCGTGCCGTCGAGTGCTCGATGGGCAACCTCGTCGCCGACGCCATGCTGGACCGCGTGAAGGACCAGGGCGTGACCCTTGCCATCCAGAACGGCGGCGGGCTGCGTGCCTCGATCGATGCCGGCGAGATCACGATGGGCGAAGTGCTCACCGTGCTGCCGTTCTCGAACACCCTCGCGACTTTCGAGCTCACCGGCGCCGACGTCGTCGCCTCGCTCGAAAACGGCCTCAGCCAGATCGAAGACGGCGCCGGCCGCTTCCCGCAGGTTGCCGGTCTCAAGTACACCTTCGACAAGAGCCAGCCAGCCGGCGCGCGTCTCGTCGGCGAAGTCCTCGTGCAGGACGGCGACCAGTGGGTGCCGATCGACCCGGCCGCAACCTACGGCGTGGTGACCAACAACTACATGCGCACCGGCGGTGACGGCTACGCGCTGTTTGCCTCGAATGCCGTGAACGCCTACGACTTCGGCCCCCCGCTCGAGCAGGTCCTGGCCGATTTCATCGCCAAGCAGGGCGGCACCTACACGCCGTTCACCGATGGCCGCATCACCGACGCTTCGCCGGCCGCTCCGGCCGAGCCCGAAGCTCCGGCCGAAGCCCCGGCTGAGGCCCCTGCAGCCGAGACGCCGACCGCGCCGCCGGCCGAGGCCCCTGCCGCTCCTGCGACCGAAGCTCCGGCTGCTGCGCCGGCTCCGGAAGCGGCTCCGGCCATGGAAGCTCCCGCGATGGAGGCTCCTGCTATGGAAGCTCCCGCCATGGAGGCTCCCGCCATGGAAGCTCCGGCCATGGCCGCACCTGAGGCCGCTCCGGCCGCTCCCGCGGCGAACTGACCGCAACATTCCGGCTGAGACGAAGAGGGCGCCCCAGTGGCGCCCTCTTTGCGTCTGGCATCGATCGCAGCGTCAACCTCCACCTTTCGCCCAACTTGCCTCGCGTCAGCGTCGTTGCGATGGTCGGGCTTGCAACGATCCAATAGAGCCGACTCCAAGCGGCCAAAAATGATGCTTCAAGGGATGAGATGACCAAGATCACCGGGATCGAGACCATTCGCACGCGTGCCAACGGCACGTGGCTGTTCGTGAAGGTGCTGACCGACCAGCCGGGCCTTTACGGCATCGGCTCTGCCTCGGACCACTACCGCTGCAAGGTCATCCAGACGGCCATCGAGACCATCGCGCCGCTCATCATCGGCCGCGACGTCAGCCGCATCGAGGATATCTGGCAGTCGATCTACACGTCCGGCTACTGGCGCAACGATGCGACGCTCAACACGGTGCAGGCCGGCATCGACATGGCCCTGTGGGACATCAAGGGCAAGGAAGCCGGCATGCCGGTCTACCAGTTGCTCGGCGGCAAGACCCGCAGCGCCGTAGCCGCCTACGCCCATGCTGGCGGCAACTCAATCACCGAGCTGGAAGACGACGTCCGCCGCTACTCGGAGGAGGGCTACACCGTCATCCGCTGCCAGCTCGGCAACTACGGCGGTGGCGGTTTCCTCGATCGCGCCAACGCCCGCGGCCCGAAGAACCACTGGCCGCAGGACAAGGCCTTCGACGACGACGCCTATCTCCAGGCCATCCCTGCCATGTTCGCTCACCTGCGCGAAAAACTCGGCTGGGCCCCGAAATTCACCCACGACGTGCACGAGCACCTCGCTCCGCACAACGCCGTCCAGCTCGCCAAGCTGCTCGAGCCCTATCGCCTCTACTTTCTCGAGGACCTGCTCTCCCCCGAGCAGGTGCAGTGGTATCGCCTCGTCCGCCAGCAATGCGCCACCCCGCAGGCGATGGGCGAGCTGTTCATCAACCCGCACGAATACCTGCCGCTGATCACGGAGCGGCTGATCGACTTCGTCCGCATCCGCATCTCCAAAGGCGGCGGCATCACCCCCGCCAGGAAGGTCGCGACGCTGTGCGAATGGTTCGGCGTCCAGACCGCCTGGCAGGAAGGCGGCGACAATGATCCGGTCAACCAGATGGCCGCCATGCATGTCGACCTCGCCTCGACGGCGTTCGGCATCCAGGAGGAGAACCACTTCGCCCCCGAGGAATACGACCTGTTCCCCGGCCATGCGATCCTCGAAGGCGGCTACCTCTACGGCAACGAGCAGCCCGGTCTCGGCATCGACATCGATGTAGCGAAGGCCAACGCCCTGCTCGATCCCGAGAAGGCGGCGAAATCCTATTTCATGGCGGAAGACCGCCGCCGCGACGGCGCCATCGTCCGGCCATAAGCAATCAAGAGTCTCCGGAGGATCAATCACATGGCCCGCACTCTGCAGGTACTGTCCGAAGCCGACGCGCAGCACTTCATCGAGAAGGGCTATGTCCGCGTCAAGAACTGCGTCGATCCCGACCTGGCGAAGAAGTGGACCGACGAGGCCTATGGCCGCCTCGGCTACGATCCGGCCGACCGCTCGACCTGGACCAAGGACATCGTCTGGATGGATCGCCACAACAAGGCGGCGATCAAAAACATCTCGCCCCGCGGCTGGGCTGCGCTCTGCGACGTGACGGGCGGCGAAGACCGCATCGAGCACAAGATCATGGAGATCGAGTCCCAGCATTTCACCACCATCGACTCGACCGAATGGTCCGATGCGTTCGTCGTCAACTTCAAGCGCGGCGCCGACAAGCCGTGGGATCCGCCCTCCCCCGCCTCCGGCGGCTGGCACAAGGATGGCAGCTTCTTCCGCCACTTCCTCGACAGCCGCGAGCAGGGACTGCTCACCATCGTCTACTGGAGTGACGTCGTCCACAAAGGCGGCGGCACCTTCGTTGCGCCGGATTCGATCAAGGTGGTGGCGAAGTACCTCGCCGACCACCCCGAGGGCGTCGATCCGAGCTTTGATTTCGGCAGCCTACTCGACCAATGCCACCAGTTCGAGGAAATCACCGGCGAGACCGGCGACTTCATCATCCTCCACCCCTTCATGCTGCACGCCTCGTCCAACAATCACTCGGGCCGCGTCCGCTTCATGACCAACCCGCCCGTGGTGCTGAAGGAGCCGATGAACCTCAACCGCGAAGACCCGGGAGAGTTCTCGCTCATCGAGCGCGCCACGCTCCATGCTCTGGGCAAGGAGCGCTACGATTTCCGCCCCACCATGCCCCGCGAGGAGCGCTGGAGCGTCATCGGTCACAGCACCGCCTGAAACATCGGGGCGGCCTTCGGGCCGCCTCCTCCACCGCGGTTCGAGGGGACCACAATGCGATTTGGTATGAGCGGGTGTTTCCTTCCCGCCAACATGAACGACGTCGACTCCGCGATGTGCCGGCGCGTCCGCGACGCCGGCTTTTCCGGCATCTTCACCCGCTTCCGCGACAACGACCCGCTATCGACGCAGCGCGCCGATGCCGAGCGGCTGAAATCGCTGCTTGCCGACGAGGGCGTGTCCTTCTTCCAGTGCACCGGCTACTGGCAGAACCTCATCACCTCCGACGAGACGGCCCGCGCACAGTCGGTGAAGGTGCTGCAGGCCGCCCTGAAGCTCGCCGGCTGGATGGGCGCCCGCGGCATCGACACCGGCCCCGGCTCGATGAACCCCGCCGGCCCGTGGTTCCCGCACCCCGACAACTGGACGGCCAAGGCCGAAGCGCAGTTGATTCAGTCGCTCAGGGAATGCGCCAAGGCCGCTGAAGACGCTGGGGTTTTTCTCAGCCTCGAGTGCCACAGCCTCGTTACGCCACGCACCCCCGAGATCGCGCTGCGCATCCTCGATGCGGTGGATTCGCCGTGGGTGCGTTGCGACTACGACAGTGCGAACTGGATCACCCTCGACACCATCTACGACACCACCGGCGCCCTGAACCACGATTTCGACCTGCTCGGCCACCACATCTGCAGCGCCCACGCCAAGGATATCTGGGTCGAGAACCGCCTCGCCATCCACCTGCAGGACGGCTGCCCCGGCAAGGGCCTGATGGATTTCGGCACCCTGTTCCAGCGCCTCGAAGCCCTCGCCCCCGACTACCCGATCATCGCCGAGGGCAACTCGTCGGAGGAACTGCCGGAGGTCGGCGCCCTGTTCCACGCCACCGCGAAGCGTCTCGGCATGCGTGTCCTCGATACGGGTGAGAAGGCCTGAAATGAAACTCCTCCTCATCGGCGGCGCCGGCCATGTCGGCAAGCTCATCACGCCCTACCTGAAGCAGCAGCATGAACTCCGCGTCCTCGACCTCGCCCCGCCAACCGAACCCGATGTCGAGTTCGTGCAGGGCTCCGCGATGGACCCCGAGGCGATCCGCCAGGCCCTCGTCGGCGTCGATGCCTTCGTCTGGCTCGCCATGCGCAGCGGCCAGGGCGGCATGTCCACGCACCAGGACGTCGAGGCCATCCTCAACAACTACGACCTCAATACCAAGGCGTTGCACCTGTTCCTGTACCTGGCGCAGGAGGCGGGGGTGAAGCGCGGCGTCTACACGACGTCAATGAGCGTCCACTACCGCGACCGCGAGTACTACCCTGCCGAAGAGACCGTGCCGCTCGACTCTCCATCGGTCTACGGTCTCACCAAGGGCCTCGGCGAGCAGATCTGCGCCTACTTCGCGCGCTGGTTCGGCATGGACATCCTGGGCCTCCGCATCAGCGGCCCCCGCAAGCGCGAGGATTTTCTCGCCCAGCGCGCCGACCCCAAGCGCGCCGGCGACGGCAGCTTCGTCCATCCCCTCGACGAGGAAGACATGGCGAACGCCTACCTCGGCGCCGTCAACGCGCTGGGCAGCGAGCCGCGCTACGAGTCGATCTACATCGTCGGCGACGAAAAAGGTGTCGAGCACGACCTGTCGAAAGCCGAACGCCTCATCGGCTGGCGCCCGCAGGCGCACCGGCTGCTGGAAGACTGAGCCTAGCCGCAAGCGGCCAACGAGCCGCGACGGCGCCCTTGCGGGCAAGGCAATCGCCTATGACGATATCGGCCGCTGCCCACCTCCCCCCTTGCGGGGGAGGTAGCGCCGCTAGGAGCGTCAGCGAGGTAGCAGAGCTAGGAGGGGGGGTACGGCCGAGGGAGGCCGAATCCTAGCTCGGTAGGACCCCCTCCCTACCTCTCGCTAAGGCGCTTCCGCGCCTAAGCTTCGGTACCCTCCCCCTAAGGGGGAGGGTGGCCAGTGGTCTGAACCGGAGGTCCGTCCGGGATGCTCACCCAGCGACGATCAGAACGCTACCAGTTTGCGATCCGCCCATCCTTTAGGATCGACTCCGTCGCGGGGATCACTTCCTGCGCGAACGGGTACTTCGCCGCCGCCTTTTCGTCGATCTCGATGCCGAGCCCCGGTGCCTCGGGGATCAGCCACGAGCCCTTGTCGAGCTGCAGCGGATAGACTGAGCAGATCTCCTCGAACCACGGCACGATGCCAACCGCTTCTTCCTGGATCACGAAGTTGGTCGTCGCCGCATCGAACTGCAGCGCCACGGCTCCGGCCACCGGCCCCATCGGGTTGTGCGGACACACCCCCTGGTGCGCCGCCTCGGCAATCGCCGCGATCTTCCGCCCGCCGGAAATCCCCATGCAGTGTGCGAGATCCGGCTGGATGTAGGCCACGGCCCTGAGCTCGGCGATTTCGGCGAACTCGCGCGGCGTGAATAGCCGCTCGCCCGTCGCCAGCGGGCAATCCACCCGTCGGGCGATATCGGCCATGGCTGCCGCGTCGCCGGGCTGGATCACCTCTTCGCAGAACAGCGGCTTGATGGGCTCGATCGCCTTGATGTAGGCGATCGCCGCCTCGAGCGAATCCGGCCGGCCGTGGAAATCGGTCATGATGTCGACGCCGTCGCCTACCCGCTCGCGCACCGCGGCGGCGAGCTTTTCGACATGCTTCACCGATGACAGCGGCGCGTCGTAGCCGGTATAGGGCACGAAGCCGAGCTTGATGGCGTCATAGCCCATCTCCACCGTCTCCTGCACCGCATCGACGAAGGCCGGGATGTCGAGGTTGGAGACGCGCGCCGAGGACGAGCCGCGCTTCAGGTGGGTGTAAACCCGCACCCGGTCGCGCACCTTGCCGCCCAGCAACTGCCACACCGGCACCCCGAGCGTCTTGCCCTTGATGTCCCACAGCGCATGCTCGATGCCCGATACGGCGGTGAGCCCGATCGAGCCGAGCGGCCAGAAGCTGAACCGCGTCATGGTGTTGACGAGGTGCTCGATCCGCATCGGGTCCTGCCCGATCAGGAAGGGCGAGAGGTCGTCGATGGTGCCCTTGATGGCGCGGGTCTTCCACTCCAGCGTCGCCTCGCCCCAGCCCCACAGGCCGGGCTGGTCGGTCAGCACCTTCACGAAAATCCAGTTGCGATGCACCGCGTTGACGACGACGGTTTCGATGCCTGTAATCTTCATGGTCGCCCCCCTCAGGCCGTTTCGATCTTGTTGTTCTCGAG
>CAMDAL010000177.1 GCA_945888565.1 Devosia equisanguinis
CGCTTCCCTCCAAATTCCTCGCGCCGTCACGCCGTGACGGCGCCGCAGCAGGCGGCAGCAGATGCTCAGATTTCTCGTGATGCGGGTGGGTGGGGCGATACCGCTGCTGCTTCTGCTCAGCATCGTGACCTTCGCCATCATCCAGGCGCCGCCCGGCGACTATGCCGACTACATCAAGTCGATGCTGATCAACCAGGGCGGCGTGCCGCCGGCCGACGCCGAGATCCAGGCGCAGGCCTACCGCGTCGCCAACGGTCTCGATCAGCCGGTGCTGGTCCAGTATTTCAACTGGATCTGGGGCATCCTGACCCGCTTCGATTTCGGGCATTCGTACTACTACAACAAGGATGTCGGCATCGTCGTTTCCGAACGGCTTCCGGCGACGATCATGCTGGCGCTGGTCTGCCACATCCTCGCTTCGGTGCTCGGCATCGGGCTCGGCATCATTGCCGCCACGCGGCAGTACTCATGGGCCGACACGCTGCTCGGCATCATCTCGTTCCTCGGCATGACGATCCCGCGCTTCCTGCTGGCGATCATCATCCTCTACATCCTGGTGTTCCGGATGAACGTCTCGGAGGTCGGGATGTTCTTTTCGGCCAAGTATGGCGGGCAGCCGTGGAGCTGGGACAAGTTCGTCAACCTCGTGCAGCACGTCTGGCCGGTGGTGTTCATCGCCACGTTCGGTGGCCTCGCCTACAACATGCGGGTGATGCGCGGTAACCTGCTCGACGTGCTCAACGCGCAGTATATCGAGACGGCGCGGGCCAAGGGCGTGCCGGAATCGGGCGTGATCATGCGCCACGCGGTGCCGAACGCACTGCATCCGCTGCTCGCCTACCAGGGCGTGGCGCTGCCCTACATGCTGACCGGTGAAATCGAGGTGGCGATCGTGTTCGGCCTCGCGACCGTGGGGCCGGCGATCGTCGGCTCGATGGGGGTGGGCGACGTGTACGTGACGGCGACGTTCATGCTGGTGCTGGCGACGACGCTGATCATCGGCAACATCATCGCCGACCTGCTGCTGGTGGCGCTCGATCCGCGTATCCGTCTCGGAGGGTCGGCCGAATGAGCGAGATCAAGCACACCGCGCCGCCGCTGCCGACCGATATCGGGGCCGGGCCGGCGCCGACGACTGAAGTCACCCCGACCGGCGTTTCGGCGCGTTTCCAGGGCAATGAGGGCTATGCCACGCTGGTGTGGCGCCGCTTCCGCCGCTCGACCATGGGCATGATCGGGCTGGTGCTGGTGGTGACGCTGCTGGTGGTGGCGGTGTTCGGCGATTTCTTCGCGCCGATGGACCCCAAGCGGACCGAGCTGCCGTTTGCGCCTCCGGACGTCATCGCCTTCGAGGACCCGGCGGGCAATTTCAGCCTGATCCCCTATGTCTACCCGATCGGGGAAACGGGCGATTTCGATCCGATCACCTTCCAGCCGCTGACCGGGGCCGAAAAGGACAACCCGACGCCGGTGGGGATGTTCGTCAAGGGCCACCCGTACAAGCTGCTCGGGCTGATCCCGACCGACATCCACTTCTTCGGTTCGACCGACGGGCGGACGATCCACCTGCTCGGCACCGACAAGTTCGGTCGCGATATCCTGTCGCGCGGCATCGTCGGCTCGCAGATCTCGCTGACCATCGCGCTGATCGTGGTGTCGCTGACGACGATCGTCGGGACGCTGGTCGGCATCGCCTCGGGCTACCTGGGCGGGCAGTTCGACCTGTGGGTTCAGCGCTTCGTCGAGTTCGTTCTGGCCTTCCCGCAACTGCCGCTCTATCTGGCGCTGACCTCGCTGATCCCGGTGACGGCGCCATCGAACATCTTCATCGCCTTCGTCATCGGGGTGATGGCGGTGCTCGGCTGGGCGCAGCTCAGCCGCGAGGTGCGCTCGAAGACGCTGTCGCTGGCGCGGATCGAGTATGTGCGCGCGGCGATCGCGGTCGGCTCGTCCGACATGCGGATCATCACGCGGCATATCCTGCCCAACGTGCTGAGCCATGTGATCGTGGCGGTGACGCTGGCGGTGCCCTCCGTGGTGCTGCTCGAGAGCTTCCTCGGCTTTCTCGGCTTTGCGGTGAAGCCGCCGCTGATCAGCTGGGGCCTGATGCTGCAGGATACCAGCACGTTCTCGGTGATCGGCTCCTATCCGTGGATCCTGTCGCCGGTGATCTTCGTGCTGATCACCGTGTTCGCGTTCAACGCGCTGGGCGATGGCCTGCGCGACGCCATCGACCCCTATTGAGGCTTGCCATGACCAACACGGAAAACCTCAGCCCGGACGAACGGTATGACCTCGGCGCTCATGGCCGGGAGTTGATCCTCGATGCGCGGAAGATCAAGGTCGACTTCAAGGTCGAGGGCGGTGTCGTCAATGCGGTGCGCGACGTGTCGTTCCAGCTGCACAAAGGGGAGACGATTGCGCTCGTGGGCGAGAGCGGCTCGGGCAAATCGGTGACGGCGCGGACGATCATGCGGCTGCTGACCAAGCGCGCCACGGTGAGCAAGGACAGCAAGCTGATGCTCAAGGGCAGGAACATCTACGAGATGCCGGAAGCCGAGGTGCGGAAGCTGCGCGGCAACGACGTATCGATGATCTTCCAGGAGCCGATGAGCTCGCTGAACCCGGTCTACACGATCGGCCAGCAGCTGTGCGAAGTGCTGCACCTGCACAACCGGATTTCGCGCGCCGAGGCGATGCGGCGGGCCGAAAAGCTGCTGGAGGAAGTGCAGATTCCGGAGCCAGGGGCGCGGCTGCGCTCGTATCCGCACCAGCTGTCGGGCGGGCAGCGGCAGCGCGTGATGATCGCCATGGCCCTCGCCAACCGGCCGGACATCCTGATCGCCGACGAGCCGACGACGGCGCTCGACGTGACGGTGCAGGCGCAGATTCTCAACCTTATCAAGGACCTGAAGGCAAAGTACGGGATGGCGGTGATCCTGATCACCCACGACCTGACGATCGTGAAGCAGTTCTCGGACTATGTGTATGTGATGCAGCACGGCAAAGTGCAGGAGCACAACACCACCGAGGCGCTGTTCGCCAACCCGCGGCATGCGTACACGAAACACCTGCTTGCCTCGGAGCCGAAGGGACAGGCCAAGCCGATCGAGGCGGACTCGCCGACGATTCTGCAAGGCGACAAGGTGAAGGTGAGCTTCACCCTGAAACGCGGCGGGGCGTTCAAGCCGGATTTTTTCCAGCTGGTGGCGGTGGACAGCCTGTCGCTCAACCTCAAGAAGCACGAGACGCTGGGGCTGGTTGGCGAGAGCGGTTCGGGCAAGACGACGTTCGGGCAGGCGCTGATCCGGCTGATCGGCAACCAGGGCGGGCAGATCTTCTTCGACGGCCAGTCGATCCACGACAAGAACCGCGAGCAGATGCGACCGCTGCGGCAGCGCATGCAGATCGTGTTCCAGGATCCGTTCGCCTCGCTCAACCCGCGCATGAGCATCCGCCAGATCCTCGAGGAGGGGCTGATCGTCAACGGCATCGGCGCCAACAGCCGGGACCGGGTGGACAGGGTGCGGGCGGCGTTGCGCGACTCGGGGATGCCGGACAACATCCTGAGCCGCTTTCCGCACGAGTTTTCGGGCGGGCAGCGGCAGCGCATCGCGATTGCTCGCGCCATTGCGCTCGAGCCGGAATTCATCCTGCTCGACGAGCCGACTTCGGCACTCGATTTATCGGTGCAGTCGCAGATCATCGAGCTGCTGCGCAAGCTGCAGGACGAGCGGGGGCTGAGCTACCTGTTCATTTCGCACGACCTCAAGGTGGTGCGGGCACTCTGCCACCGCGTGATGGTGATGCAGCACGGCAAGGTGGTGGAGGAGGGGCCGGTGGAAGCGGTGCTGACCAACCCCACGACAGATTACACACGGCGGCTCGTGCGCGCCGCCTTCGAAATCGCCGCCTGAGCGGCGCGACTAGCTATTCCGGAGACCATAATGGCCAACCCCAAAGTTACCTTCATCGGCGCGGGCTCGTCGGTGTTCATGAAGAACATCGTCGGCGACATCCTGCAGCGGCCGGCGCTTGCCGGCGCCGAAATCCGGCTGATGGACATCAATCCGCAGCGGCTGGAAGAGAGCCAGATCATCGCGCAGAAGCTGGTGAACACGCTCGGCGTGCCGGCCACGGTGAAGACGTTCTCCAACCAGCGCGAGGCGCTCGACGGCACCAATTTTGTCGTCGTGTGCTTCCAGATCGGTGGTTACGAGCCCTCGACCGTGATCGATTTTGAGGTGCCGAAGAAATACAACCTGCGCCAGACGATTGCCGACACGCTGGGCGTGGGCGGGATCATGCGCGGGTTGCGGACGGTGCCGCACCTGTGGAGCATCTGCGAGGACATGCTGCAGGTGGCGCCCGAGGCGATCATGCTGCAATATGTCAACCCGATGGCGATCAACACTTGGGCGATCGCCGAGAAGTATCCGACGATCAAGCAGGTCGGGCTTTGCCACTCGGTGCAGGGCACCGCGATGGAGTTGGCGAACGACCTCGACATTCCCTACTCGGAAATCCGCTACCGGTCGGCCGGCATCAACCACATGGCCTTCTACCTGAAGTTCGAGCACAAGCAGGCGGACGGCAGCTATCGCGACCTCTATCCGGACCTGATGCGGGCCTATCGCGAGGGCCGGGCGCCGAAGCCGGGCTGGAACGCGCGGTGCCCCAACAAGGTGCGCTACGAGATGCTGACGCGGCTCGGCTATTTCGTCACCGAGAGCTCGGAGCACTTCGCCGAATATACGCCGTACTTCATCAAGGACGGGCGCAACGACCTGATCGAGAAGTTCGGGGTGCCGCTCGACGAGTATCCCAAGCGCTGCATCGAGCAGATCGAGCGGTGGAAGACGACGTCGGACGAGTACCGCAAGGCCAATACGATCGAGGTCAAGCAGTCGAAGGAATACGCCTCAGAGATCGTCAACTCGGTGTGGACCGGCGAGCCGGGGGTGATCTACGGCAACCTGCGGAACAACGGGGTGATCACCTCGCTGCCGAACAACGCGGCGGTGGAAGTGCCGTGCCTCGTGGATTCGTCGGGCATCCAGCCGACGTTCATTGGCGACCTGCCGCCGCAGTTGACGGCGCTGATGCGGACCAACATCAACGTGCAGGAACTGACTGTTGCGGCGCTGATGACCGAGAACCGCGAGCACATCTACCACGCGGCAATGCTCGATCCGCACACGGCGGCGGAGCTGGACCTCGAGCAGATCTGGAACCTGGTCGACGACCTGCTGGCGGCGCATGGCAACTGGCTGCCGGAATGGGCGCGGGTGGCGCCGAAGCAGCGGGTGGCTTGAGGACATCCCGACTGGGTCGCCAACGCTGCCATACACCCGACGTGTCATCCCTGCTTTCGCAGGGATGACAGCGTTGTGGAACCGACAAGGTCCGTGGCCCGAGGTCGCGGTGATCCGGACGCGGTTGCGCTAAAACTCCCCGCGATGCGTCGATGCCCGGTACTCGCCGGGCGTCACCCCGTGGGCGCGGCGGAAGGCCTTGGCGAAGTAGTTGCCGTCGGCGAAGCCGCAGGTGGTGGCGATGTCGCCGATGCCGGAATCGGTGGCGATCAGCAGGCGCTCGGCGCGCTCCATGCGCTGGGCGAAGACATAGGCTGACGGTGCGCTGCCGACGCTGGCAGTGAAGAGCCGGACGAAGTGGGCTCTGCTCAGTTGTGCGATGCCGGCGAGGCGATCGATGCCGAGGCTGGCGCCGAGGTTGCGATCGATATGCGCTAGCACGCGCTGGATGGCGACGGGCGCATCGGAGGGTTCGGGCTCGGCCGTGGTGATACCGTCATGGACCGCCATGATCGACGAATAGGCGGCGGCGGAGGCCACACCGGTGGGGGCGTCGGCTGCCAGCAGCGCCAGGCAGTTGGCGGCAAGCCGGTCGACGGCGTCGGAGCCGGGGCGGATGACCGGGCCGTTGGCATCGATCAGCGAGCGGGCGATGCGCAGTCCCTCCCGACCATTGAGCGTGATCCAAAAATACTCCCAGCTCTTCCCTGCCGCGAGCCAGTAGCGGTGGCGGTGCGGAAAGGTGAGCAGCATGGTGTCGCCGGGCGCGAGCGGGTAGTGCGTGCCCTCGAAATCGAGCTCGCCGCGGCCGGCTATGGTGTGCTGGATCAGAGCGAAGGGCTGGCTGCCGCGCTTCAGCCCATCCCATGAGTAGGCCTCGTTGAAGCGGCGCTCGAAGCCGGCGCCGCGGGCCATGCAATGGAGCGGCAGCGCGCCCTTTGCGGGGTCGTTCATGCGGAGGCCGTGGCCATGCTCTATCAGCTGCGACAGCATGAAATTACCCTGAAGCGCATGACATTTCTCTACACGGTCGACGGCCCGCGCGGTAGTCGAATAGGCACCCCTTGAGGAGGAGTTTTTCGCATGACGTTCAAGGTCGCCATCATCGGCGCCGGCTCGGTCGGCTTTACCAAGACGCTGATTTCGGACCTGCTGAAGGTGCCGGAGTTTGCGAGCGTCGAGTTCGCGCTGACCGATATCAACGAGCACAACCTGTCGATGATCCACGAGATCATTTCGGCGATCGTGACGGTGAACAACCTGCCGGCGAAGGTGACGGCGACGACCGACCGCCGCGAAGCGCTGACGGGCGCGCGCTACATCATGAGCTGCGTTCGGGTGGGCGGGCTCGAGGCGTTCGCCACCGATATCTCGATCCCGCTCAAATATGGCGTCGACCAGTGCGTGGGCGACACCATCTGCGCCGGCGGCATCCTCTACGGGCAGCGCAACATCCCGGTGATCCTCGATTTCTGCAAGGATATCCGCGAGGTAGCGGAGCCGGGTGCGCTGTTCATCAACTATGCCAACCCGATGGCGATGAACACCTGGGCGGCGCTCGCCTATGGCGGGGTCAACACCGTCGGCCTCTGCCACGGCGTGCAGCATGGGGCGCACCAGATCGCGCAGGTGCTGGGGGTCGACGACAAGGACCTCGACTATGTCTGCTCGGGCATCAACCACCAGACCTGGTACATCGATATCCGCGCCAAGGGCCGGAAGATCGAGGCGGCGGAGTTGATTGCCGGGTTCGAGGCACATCCGGTCTACTCGAAGACCGAGAAGGTGCGCATCGACGTGCTGAAGCGGTTCGGGTTCTATTCGACCGAGTCCAACGGGCACCTCAGCGAATACCTGCCGTGGTACCGGAAGCGGCCGGACGAGATCAACCGCTGGATCGACATGAGCGACTGGATCCACGGCGAGACCGGCGGCTACCTGCGCTATTCGACCGAGCGGCGGAACTGGTTCGAGACGGATTTCCCGAAGTTCAAGGCCGAAGCGACGAAGCCGCTGAGCCAGCACAAGCGGACATCCGAGCACGCCAGCTACATCATCGAGGCACTCGAAACCGGGCGCACCTATCGCGGCCATTTCAACGTGCGCAACAACGGCATCATCCGCAACCTGCCGGCCGATGCGATCATCGAGAGCCCCGGCTTCGTCGACCGCTTCGGCATCAACATGGTCGAGGGCGTGACGCTGCCGACCGCCTGCGCCGCGACCTGCTCGGTGTCGGTATCGGTGCAGCGGCTCAGCGTCGAGGCGGCGATGAGCGGCAATCTCGACACGCTGAAGCTCGCCGTGCTGCACGACCCGCTGGTGGGCGCGATCTGCACCCCCGACGAGGTGTGGCAGATGGTCGACGAGATGGTGGTGGCGCAGGCCCAGTGGCTGCCGCAATACGCCGCGGCGATCCCGGCGGCGAAGGCGCGGCTCGAGAACGCTACCGTGAAGACCACGGAGTGGCAGGGCGCGGCGCGCAAGACCGTCCGCTCGGTGGAAGAGTTGCGCGAATTGACCGGCGCGCACCGCTGAGGGCTACGCATCACGAGACTTGCCGAGGGTAGCCTACCACTGAGGTGTAATCCCTGCGAAAGCAGGTACCCACCTCTCCACCAGCGCCGATTTCCGGTTGGGTCCCCTGAACTCACGCGACAAGTGCAACACCTGCTAAGGTGTTGCTGCGATGGGACAATGCTATGAACAGGTGAGCCTGCGTGAGCGGGTGGAGATCGAGATATTGCGGCATTCGGGGATCTCGATGCGGCAGAT
>CAMDAL010000178.1 GCA_945888565.1 Devosia equisanguinis
GGACGAGGTGCGCGAATTCTTGTCGGGCCGCTGAAGCCGCAGCACCAACTCGATCAGTTGCTCTTTGCTGAGCTGCTGCAAATCACCTCTGTCCATAGCCCCAGAGATTCAGGGATTTACCCCGATGACAAGGGGGTGGGTAATTACGACCTGGATGATCGACAAGGTGAACACCTACAAGGTCACCCCGTCCGATATCGATATGGCCGGCCAGTCGTCCGAAGACCTGTTCAAGGCCGGCAAGATCGCCATGCTCCGCACCGGCATATGGCTCCTCGGCGATTTCACCGAGAACGCCAAGTTCAACTGGGATATCTCGCTCGAGCCGGGCAAGACCACCAAGGCGCACCACTTCTTCTCGAACGGCGTCGCTGTCTCGGCCAAGTCGGCGCATCCGGCCGAAGCCTATGCCTGGATCAAGTTCCTGACCTCGTCGCCCGAAGCTGTGGCCATCCGCGTCAAGGCCGGCTGGGAGCTCCCCGCCGTCTCCGACCCGGCCGCCGCCCAGGCCTGGCTCGACCAGCCGGTCCCCGAGAGCCGCGAAGTCGTCTTCCAGGCCCTCGACACCGCCGTCGTCCCGCCGGTCATCGGCAACTGGAACCAGCTCACCGACGCCGTCGGCAAGGAACTCGAAGCCGCCAAACTCGGCCAGAAAACCCCCGAACAGGCCCTCAAGGACGCCAAGGTCGCAATCGAGGGGCTCCTCTAACCCCACCCGAGCGCCGCCAACCCGCTGCGCTCGCAAGCTCCGCCACCCTCCCCACAGGGGCGAGGCAATCGCATGTCCTGAGACTACCCGCTGACCACCTCCCGCCCTTGCGGGGGAGGTAGCGTCGCTAGGAGCGACAGCGACGTAGCAGAGCTAGGAGGGGGGTATGACCGAGGGTGGGTATCGACCACAACCTCGGCAAAACCCCCACCCTACCTCTCGCTAAGGCGCTTCGGCGCCTAAGCTTCGGTACCCTCCCCGCAAGGGGGAGGGTGGCCAGTGGCCTGAACCGAACCATCTGCGATAGCCCACCCCACAAGGGGGAGGGAAACCAGTGGCTCACTGGTCAACCAACAGCGCCTCCCTCCCCCTCGTGGGGAGGGTAGCGCCGCTAGGCCCAGAAGGGCCGTAGCAAAGCTAGGGTGGCGGGAGCCACGCCCCCCGCCGGGCGGGGCGATCCCATCCGGCCAACTACCTCTTTCAGCCGAGAACCACCATGACCGACCTCCGCGAAGCCCCCATTGCCACCGCCCGCCCCTGGTTCTTCGAGCTCTACGCCGACCTCCTCGCCGACCCGACGACCTCGGTCGCCGGCCGCTTCGCAACAATAGACCCCACCGACCCTGTAGCGGCCGCGCTCGCCCTCTACCTGGCCGCCCTCGCCGGCGACAAACCCCTGCTCACCTCGCCCCAGGGCGCCACCCTGCGCGCCCTCGTCCAGTCGCGCCTCGACCGCGAACTCTCCCCCGCGCAGAACCACTTCACCGACACCTGGCTCATCGCCCTCTGGGCCGCCGCCCTCCGCGAGACCAACCACCTCGTCCCCGACCTCTCCACCACCCGCCTCGTCGCCCGAGTCAAGAACCACGTCTACGCCCGCCACACGAGCGCTGGCACCCTCATGGCCTCGTCCGACCGGCAAACCCTCGATTTCGACGTCCTCCTCGCCGCCATCCCCTTCGGCCTGTTCGATGTCGAGGACCTCGTCCTCGTCGACGCCGTCCGCAAGCTCACCACGCCCGAGCGCCTCGCCACGGCCACGCCCGCCGACCTCCGCCTCCTCGGCTGGTATCACGCCGAGCAGGGCAGCTACGCCAAGGCCCGCCGCGCCACCGGCGACGACCCCATCGGCCGCATCCTCACGCGTCGCCTCACTACCCTCGGCCAGCTCGATGCCCGCTTCATCCGCCACTCCCCCATGGGCAACGGCAACCGCTACGAGCCGCTGCTCGAGGAGCGCTTCCCGAAACTCGTCACCGAGACCGACGAGGTCCTCGTCCGCGCCCAGGCCTCCCCCCTGTCGCCCGACGAGCCGCTCGACCTCGTCATCGACGACACGGTCATCGCTGGCCGCTTCGAGGGCGACCACTGGTCGTTCCGCATCCGCCGCGAACCCGCCGGCAGCGTCGTCACCTACTCCATCCGCTTTAGCGACCATTCATCCGTCATGCAGGGTCCGTTCAGCTATGAGGTGCTGGCGCGGCGCACTGGCAGAAGTTTGTGGCCTACGCGCACGAAAATCACGCTCGAACCTGGCGAAAGCACCGAAGAGTCCCCCTCCGGGCCGCTCATCATCCGCGACGTCACCTGCCTCACCTCCGCCGATGGTCGCGTCCACGCCATCAAAGCGAAAATCCTCAGCACCGCCAACCACTTCTACGGCTTCGGCGAGCGCTACAACGCCCTCGACCAGGCCGGCAACTTCGTCGATCAGTTCGTCTACAACCAGTACAAGGAGCAGGGCCTCCGCACCTACATGCCGATGCCCGTCGCCTACACCGATGCCGGCTTCGGCCTGCACCTCGCGACCGACGCCTACTCGTACTTCGACCCTGAAAATCCACACGAAATCACCGTCGGCGTCGAAGCCGGCCACCTCGAAATCGACCTCCTCACCGGCTCCGTCGCCGAGCAGGTGAGCCAGTTCATGGCCCTCACCGGCGACCCCGAACCCGTCCCCGCCTGGGCGCTCGGCCCATGGATGAGCTCCAACAACTGGGACGCCGAGGCTGAGGTGCGCCAGCAGGTCGCCCTCACCCTCGAACACCAGATCCCCGCCACCGTCCTCGTCATCGAAGCCTGGTCCGACGAGGCCACATTCTACATCTGGAACGACGCCCAATACGCCGAAAAACCGGGCGAAGAGTCGTTCGATATCAACGACTTCACCTACCCAGAATGGGGTCGCTGGCCGACCCCGAAAGCCATGGTCGGGCACCTGCACGACAACGACCTGAAGCTGATCCTCTGGCAGATCCCCATCATCAAGCAGTCCCCGGCGCTAAAACACCCGCAGAAGCGCCGCGACGAGACGCATTTTCTGCAGGCGGGCTACGGCGTCACCCATCCCGATCGCACCGCGCTCCGCCTGCCCGAAGGCTGGTTCAAGGACAGCCTGCTGATGGACTTCACCAACCCCGCCGGCCGCGACTGGTGGTTCGCCAAACGCCAGTATCTTATCGATGATTTCGGCGTCGACGGCTTCAAGACCGATGGCGGCGAGATGGTCTGGGGCAGGGACCTGCGCTTCGCTGATGGCCGCACCGGCCTCGAAGGCCGCAACACCTATCCCCGCGACTACATCTCGGCCTACTATCGGTTCGCGCAACAGAACGGCGGCATCTGCTTCTCGCGCGCGGGCTACACCGGTGCCCAGACCTTCCCGGCACACTGGGCAGGCGATGAGCGATCGACATGGGAAGCGTTCAAGCGCTCGATCCTCGCCGGCCTCTCCGCCGGCATGTCCGGCGTCATCTTCTGGGGCTGGGACATGGCCGGTTTTTCGGGCGAAATCCCCTCAGCCGAACTCTATATCCGCTCGGCCCAGATGGCCTGCTTCTGCCCGATCATGCAATATCACGCCGAGTCCAAGGCCGAGTTCAACCAGGACCGCACCCCCTGGAACATCGCCGAGCGCACGGGCGACGACCGCGCTCTCACCGGCTACCGCTTCTACGCCAACCTGCGCATGTCGCTCATGCCCTACCTCACCCGCGAGGCAGCATGGTGCGTCGAGGCGAAACAGCCCCTGATGCGCGCCCTGCTGCTCGACTTTCCAAACGATGTAAACACTGCACACATCTGGGACCAGTACCTGTTCGGCCGCGACCTCCTCGTCGCACCCGTCATCCGGGAAGGCGACATATCACGTTATGTCACTCTCCCGCCCGACCGCTGGTGGCACCTCTTCCACAACCGCTGGTACGAAGGCAGCGCGCAAGTCTCTGCCCCGTTTGAGGAAATCCCGGTCTTCCTGCGCGACAACGCCGCGCTCCCACTCGTCTTCGACCGCGAAGCCCGCCTCGGCGCCACCATGCCCAACAGCCTCGACGCCCCTAAACGCCACATCCTCCTCGTTACCGGCTCCGCCACCCACGACGGCCTCAGCATCACCCGCACCGGCACCCACGTCGCCATCACCGGCGCCGCCGACCTCACCCTCGTCTTCGCTGACCCGACCCTCTCCGCCGAGCACAATGGCCAGCCCGTCGCGGTCGGCCAGCGCGACCTCTCGGGCACGCCGCTACCTGCTGTCTCCCTCCACCCATAAGGCCCTGCCAACTCGTCACAATTGCCGATTGCACCAGCCCTCTCGTTCGCCCATTCTGGCCACAACGAGGAGGATGAAATGACGAAGCTCGGAGAGGCGCGCTCGCTGGTCTGGCAGCACGGCGTGGTCAGCGTCGAGGACCTGGGCGGCCAGCTTGGCCCGACCCTCTTCATCCTGCCCGATGGCCGCCAGGTCGCCCCGTTCCAGATCGCCCCCTGGGCCAACGATCCGGGCGGCGACGACCTCCCAGGCATCCTCCAGCGCCTGCGCGGCGAGTGGCCCTGTGTCCCCTTCGGCTTCGACGCCGACCGCGCCCCGTCCGGCGACTGGCCCGGCTCGCAGGCCGCGACCACAATGGACCCGTTCCCGCACGGCTTCAGTTCCAACCATCCCTGGCGCTTCGAGACGGCCACCGATGGCAGCATCGCGCTGAGCATCGACTACCCCGAAGCACACCTGATCCGCGGCCTCCGCCGCACCGTAACACCCGACCCGAACGGCACCGCGCTCGATTTCACCTTTCAGATCGATGTCCGCGCCGATTGCACCCTGCCGCTCGGCCTCCACCCCTCGCTCCGCCTGCCGGCAAAGCCCGGCGCCATGCGCATCGAGGTCGGCTCGGCCGTCACCGGCATGACCTTCCCGGCGCCAGTGGACGCCTCCTCGATCTTCACGCAAGGCGCGCTGCTCGAACCCTGGCACGACGTCCCACTGGCGGCGGGCGGCCACCGCGACATCCGCCAGGTCCCGCTGCCGCAGGCCACCGAGGAGCTGGTGCAACTGCTCGACATGCCCGGCCACGCTGCCCTCTGGAACACCGCGGAGGGCTATCGCGTCAAACTGAGCTGGAACCCGGAGCACTACCCGAGTGCGTTACTCTGGTTCTCCAATCGCGGCCGCAGCTTCGCCCCGTGGAACAACCGGCATCTGGCGCTGGGGCTCGAACCGATCTGCGCCGCCTTCGACCTCGGCCAGCAGGTGTCCGCCACCGACAACCCGATCTCCCGCCGTGGCATTCCCACGGCAAGGCAGTTCAGTGCCGGAGAGCGCTTCATAACGCGTTATCGTATCGAGGTGGAACCCGCCGAGATCGTCTGACCTCGGCGGGCGATTTCGCTACTGGCGCGCGAACCGTACCAGCACCGTCTGGATTTCGAGTGGCGTCAGCGCCACGCTGAGCGTCTTGCCATCGATCGCCAGCGCCGAACCCGGATGCTCCACCGGATCGGCAGCCCGCGCCGCCGCCGGCTGCCCGGTAAACGTCACCGTCTGCGTCTGCGCCTCGTGCGTCAGGTTTTGCAACCGCAACGCCACCCAGCCCGTATCCTCGCCCGGCTTGGTCGTCACCAGCACCGGCGCGTCGCCAGCCGCGAAGTAGCTGTCCGAGCGCTTGCCGGTCGGCTTGATGTCGCGCATCGCCACCGGCGGCACCGCGACTTCGGCCGCAAACCGCGCCGCCGCCGCTGCGTCGGTCGGCCCGGTGCCGGTGGTCAGCCGGTAGCGCAGCGGAATCCGCCCGCTCTGCGAGGACTTGAAGTTCACCAGCCAGTGGTTGTTGAGCGCCCAGCTCATGATCGTCGGGCCTTCGGGCTGCAACTCGCGGTTCCACTTGCCCGTGGTGATGCCACCGAGGTGCAGCAGCGGCGAATCGAGCGGCACCACCGTCACGTTGCGCTCGCCATCGCTCACCGACGCCCAGCGGCCGACCGGGTACCAGTCCTTCGCCGCGCCACCGAGCTGGTCATCGTTCGGCACCGCCGGGATGCCGTTGAGGTCGAGCATGAACTCGGCGCGCTTCAGGTTGAACGGGAAGGCGATGAACACCGCCTCGGCCGTCGGATGCTCCAGCTTGTCGATCGACCAGTCGACCGCCACGCATTTCGTATCCGCATCAAGGGCATAGACCACCGTCGCCGCCGAAACCCCCGGCGCCTCGATCTTCACCGTGATCGACGCCCGCCCCTCGTAGATGGCGGCGTCCTCAAGCGTCACCTTGGTGGCCGTCGCGCGCCGCCACGGCGTGTCCTTGTGGCCGGTGAAGAACTCGGGCTTGTCGAAGCTGATATCGGCGATCGCCAGCCGTTCGTCGGGATGATCCACCGTCTCATAGATATACTCGCCCGGCCCCCAGCCCTGGTATTTCCCGGCGAAATCATGCCCTTGCGCCTTGTCGAACAGCTCGGCAATGGCCCCGGTCTGCTGGTCGATCCGCACCCGGTAATGCTCGTTCTCGATCGTATCGCCGGCCGCCTTGAGGTCAGCAGATGGCACGCCGTCCTCGAGGTTGAGGAAGGCATAGCCCATCGGCGGGATGGTGCCCGCCACGCGCCGGATCTCCGGCAAGGGCCGGGGCCCGCCCCAGGTGCTGCGACGGTTGAAGAAGGTGTCGAGCATGCCGACGGGCGCGGCACCGCCACGCGGCTCAGGTTCTTCGACGATCACCTTGCGCTCCCACGGCAGCGTGTTGAACACCAGCACGTCCCTGATGCCGGAATCCTTGAAGGCTTCCTTCGGGTCGAGGTTGCCGAGGTTGAAGACCCCCTCCGGCCCCTTGGTGCCGAGCGGCGCGGCCAGCGCATTGGCGGCCTTGGCCACGGCGCTGTGGCCCTCCATCGCAGCGGTGTAGGCGAACCCCGCCTTGCGGTTCCACTGCGCCTGGCTGAACAGCGAGTGCGGCGCTTCCACCGAGGAATAGGCGCCCCAGGTGTGCTCGTCGAACAGCGTCATCGATTCATAGGTGCGGTCGGCGAGCCCGGCGTTCCAGTCCGTTGCCCCTTGGCTGCGGCGCCAGCTTTCGAGGCTTTCGCCGATCCCGACGATCTCGTGCGCGTTGCGATTCACCGCCACCTCGAACGCCGACGAGCCGACGCCATCGGCCCAGTGGTCGGTCCAGTCACCGCGCTGCGTGCCGATCACATCAGCATGCCTTGCTTCCAGCAGCCTGCCGAAATCGGTGACCGTGATGAACTCCATCCGCACGTTGGTGCGCGTCTCGTTCCACGTCTTCACGAACTCTGGCATCCGCGCATCGGGCGGGCCATTGTCGACGCGCACTGGATGGGTGCTCTCGCAGTATAGGAAGTCGAATGGATAGGTAGCGTCCGCCTCCAGTTCGTCGATCCAGCGCGGCAGCAGCCGGTCGACCAGGTCCCAGTTGCCCAAGCCCGCCTGGCTGCGGCCGAACAGGTAGTGGTAGCCGTTCCAGGCCAGCACCTGCTTGCCGGCCGGGCCTTCCCAGCGGAACGCCCCCGGGAATGGCTTCGGCCGCGCCCCGCGGATCGGGTTGATCGCCGCGGTGTAGAACTTGATCCCGAGGTCGTGGAGCAGGTCGGCATAGAGCCAGCTGACGCCGTTGACGTCGTCCTGCATCGCCGCCTCGACATGAAAGCCGAACTCGTCGCGGATAGCTCGCAGCGGATAGAGCGAGCGGTGCATCTGCTCGATATTGAGCAGCGGCGTCATGTTGTACTGCATCGCCGCGATATCGATGCGGCCCTGCTCGTGCCAGTGGCGGAACCGCTCGATCTCGCCCTTGCTCGCCTGCCGCAGGTATTTGAGGAACGGCCCGGTCGTCTCCACCGTCCAGCGATACTGGGCTTCCGCCGGGTAGCCATCGGTCGCCTCGATCAGGTCGAGCGCCTGCCCGACGAACTCGCCATGCTGCCGCAGCGCCAGCTCCTGATAGTCGGTGAAGCCGATATCGGTATGCGAGTGGTTGCAGATGTAGACCGTCTTGATCTTGCTCACGGGGTGTCTCCTCCCACGTCGTCGATAGGGTGTCTCCGGGGGCTCCCCTCCCCCGGAGACGGTGGTCGCTCAGTGCAG
>CAMDAL010000179.1 GCA_945888565.1 Devosia equisanguinis
GCAGGCTACATCGCCTCCTTCCCGATCCCGGAAGTGGTGATGGGTATGAATGCCTTCGTCATCGCCGCCCGCAAGGTGAACCCGAACTTCGTCCTCAAGGCCGCATATCTGTCGACTTGGTTCGACCCGGCAAAGGAAGGCGCGCAGGCTCAGGCCTTCATCGACCAGGGTTGTGACGTCATCACCCAGCACACCGACTCGCCGGCACCGGTCGAGCTGTGCGAGCGACTGGGCGTCCCGTGCTTCGGCCAGGCCTCCGACATGTCCGCGTTCGGCCCGACGCAGTGCTTGACCTCGATCGTCGACGACTGGGGGCCGCACTACATCAAGACCGCCGAAGCTGTCATTGCCGGTACCTGGGTCTCGGCCCAGCCGTGGGAGAGCATGGCGGATGGCGGCGTGGTGATCACCCCGTACAACGCCAACGTACCAGCCGAAGTGCAGGCCGCTGCGGACGTTGTCAAGAACGGCCAGATCGACGGCTCCTTCCACATTTTCACCGGCCCGCTCAAGGACAGGGATGGTGGTGAGTTCGTCGCAGCCGGCGTCACCCCTGACGACGGCTTCCTGCTTAGCATGCAGACGTACGTCGAAGGCGTTGAGGTCATCGAGTAATACCGTGGTTCGGGGCGGGACCTTACTCGCTCCGGACCGCTCGTCGCGGGAGGGCCCGATGGACGTTCTCAATCGCCGTACGCTGCTCGGCGCGGGCCTCGCCGCCGCGATCATGCCGCTGGTCAGCCGTCCAGCCTCGGCTCAGCAACGGCTCCGCGTTGCCTTCGTCTTGCCCGGCCCAATCGGCGACTATGGCTGGGCGCTGGCGCACGAGCGCGGCCGTGCCGCAGTGGAGGTCGAACTGAGCGACCGGGTACAGGCGATCGCCGTGCCCGACACCAGCGAGGATGCCTCCGCCATTCCGGCGGTCCGCGACCTGGCGCAGCAGGGCTACCAGCTGATCTTCGCCGCCTCGAGCGGCTATGAGCAGCAGGTGCTGGAAGTCGCGCGCGAGTTTCCAATGGTCAGTTTCGAGGTGTGTGGCGGCAGCGTGCGGACCGACAATGTCGCGACCTACGACCTGCGCCTGCACGAGGGGCGAGCGGTCATGGGCAGCATCGCCGGCATGATGAGCCGCAGCGGCCGGATCGGCTACCTCGGCTCCTACCGCCTGCCGCAGGTGGTCAGCAGCGCCAATGCCTTCCTGCTCGCGGCGCAGCGCCAGCGGCCCGACGTCAGGATGAGCCTCACCTTCATCGACGCCTGGTTCGACCCGCCATCGGAGACGGCAGCGATTGACGTGCTGGCCCGGCAAGGGGCCGACGTCGTCGCCACCGAAACCGACAGTCCAGCTGCTCTGCAAGCGCTGGAAAGACTTGGCCTGCTTGGCTTCGGCCAGGGCGTCGACCTGTCCGCCTACGCGCCAGGGGCGCAACTGACAGCCATCGAAAGCCTGTGGGGCGGATACTACGTCGCGCGCACACGGGCGCTGCTCGATGGCACCTGGACGAGCGCCGGCACTTCGCTCGGACTTGCGGAGGGAGCGTTGGGCATCGCACCATTCAGTGATGCCGTGCCGACCGAAGTTGCCGCAGAGGCGGGGCGCGTCAGTGCCGGATACGCCGACGGTTCACTCGACGTCTTCGCCGGCCCCATCCACGACCAGTCGGGCGTGTTGCGCGTCGCCGAGGGTGACTCACTCGGGCAGGACGAACTGGCGCGTATGGACTGGTTCGTGCAGGGCATAGAGATTACGCAGACTGCAGGGGCAGCCGAATGACCGATTATGCGATCTTCTGGGAATGGCTGAGTTTCGCGGTGCGCTGGACGCACGTGATCACCGCCATCGCCTGGATCGGTTCCAGCTTCTACTTCATCGCGCTCGACCTCGGCCTGCGCAAGACGCCCAGCCTGCCGCCGCTGGCGCATGGCGAGGAGTGGCAGGTGCATGGCGGCGGCTTCTACCACATCCAGAAATACTTGGTGGCGCCCGACTTCCTCCCCGAACACCTGACCTGGTTCAAGTGGGAAAGCTACGCCACCTGGCTCAGCGGCGTCATGCTGCTGATCGTCGTCTATTATTTCGGCGCCGACCTGTTCCTCATCGACCGCCACGTGCTCGACATCCCCGCCTGGGGCGCCATCGCGCTGTCGATGGGTTCGATCGTGCTCGGCTGGCTGATCTACGACACGCTCTGCAAGAGCCCCATCGGCAACTCGACCACCGGGCTGATGCTGGTGCTGTTCGCCGTGCTGGTGGCGATGAGCTGGATCTACACGCAGCTCTTCACCGGCCGCGCCGCGATGCTCCACATGGGTGCCTTCACCGCGACCATAATGGCGGCGAACGTGGCGATGATCATCATCCCCAACCAGAAGATCGTCGTCGCCGACCTCAAGGCGGGCCGCACGCCCGATGCCAAATACGGCAAGATCGCCAAGCAGCGCAGCCTCCACAACAACTACCTGACGCTGCCCGTCATCTTCTTCATGCTCTCGAGCCACTACCCGCTGGCCTTCGCCACCGAGTGGAACTGGGTCATCGCCTCGCTGATCTTCCTCGAAGGCGTGCTGATCCGGCACTTCTTCAACAGCCGCCATGGCCGCAAGGGTAACCCGCACTGGGTGTGGCCGCTGGTGGTGGTGATTTTCGTGCTCTGCGCCTGGCTGTCGAGCGGCCCGAAGCTGCCGACCGGCGCCGAGACCATGCCGTCGCCGCAGGCGAGCCTCCTGATGCAATCGCCACATTTCGAGGAGGCGGCCAACACGGTGATCTCCCGCTGCTCGATGTGCCACATGGCCGAGCCCGACTTCATGGGCGTGCTGCAGCCGCCGAAGAACGTCATCCTCGACAACCCCGTCGCCGTCGCCAACTACGGCGAGCAGGTGGCGATCCAGGCCGGCTACAGCCACGCCATGCCGCCCGGCAATGTGACTGAGATGACCCCCGACGAGCGGGCGCTGCTGGTCGCCTGGTTCCGGGACGGCAGCAATTGAAGATGCGCATCCTGCGCGGCCGCGTGCTCAGCTTCGTTTCCGAACCGCAGGGCCGTGAAGACCACGCTTCGTACCGCTACATCGAGGACGGCGCGGTGGTGATCGGTGACGGCAAGATCGTCATGGTCGGGGAGTGGAACGAGCGCGCCGCCGCACACCATTCGCATGCCGAAATCATCGACCACCGGCCGAACCTCATCATGGCTGGGTTCATCGACCCCCATATCCACTTCCCGCAGATGCAGGTAATCGGCGCCTATGCCGGGGCGCTGCTCGAGTGGCTCAACACCTACACCTTCGTCGAGGAGCAGAAGTTCGGCGATCTCGACCACGCCACCCGCATCGCCAGCCGCTTCTTCGACGAACTGGTCCGCCACGGCACTACGACCGCCGCGGCCTACTGCTCGGTGCACCCGCAATCGGTCGATGCGTTCTTCTCCGAGGCCGAAAAGCGCAACATGCTGATGATCGGCGGCAAGGTGATGATGGATCGCAACGCCCCGCGCGGCCTCTGCGACACGCCGCAATCGGGCTATGACGACACCAAGGCCGGCATCGCCAAGTGGCACGGCAAGGGCCGCGCCCACTATGCCATCACCCCGCGCTTCGCCATCACGTCGACGCATGAGCAGATGGCGATGGCCGAGGCGCTCGCCCGCGAGTTCCCGGACCTCCACATCCAGACGCATGTCAGCGAGAACCTCGCCGAGATCGCCTTCGCCAACGAGCTCTATCCGAACTACGGCGACTATGTCGGCATCTACGAGAAGTTCCACCTGCTCGGGCCGAAGACGCTGCTCGGCCACTGCATCCACCTCAGCCACCGCGAGACCCAGGTGATCGCCGAGACGCGGTCGGTCGCGGTATTCTGCCCGACCTCGAACCTGTTCATCGGTTCGGGTCTGTTTCACTACGAGCGCCAGCACCAGCACGGCGTCCGCATCGCCACCGCCACCGACGTCGGCGGCGGCAGTTCCTACTCGATGCTGCGGACCATGGACGAGGGCTACAAGGTGATGCAGCTGCGCGGCCAGCGCCTCACGCCCTTTCGCTCGTTCTACCACATGACCCTCGGCAACGCCCGGGCGATGAGCCTCGATGGCCGCATCGGTACGCTCGAGCCGGGCAAGGAAGCTGATATCGTCGTCCTCAATTCCGGCGCGACACCGCAGATGAAACTGCGTATGGAAACCGTGGATTCACTGGAGCAGGAACTGTTCCTGCTGCAGACCTGCGGCGACGATCGCGCGGTTGTGGAAACCTACGTGATGGGCGAGCCGCAAAAGTCGAAACTGGCAGCTTGAGGGATTTGCACATGGCCTACGTCGAAAAATCCGGCCTGAAGGTCGATCAGCTGCTGGTGGATTTCGTCGAGCAGGAAGCCATCCCCGGCACCAGCGCTTCACCCGCGCAGTTCTGGGACGGCTTCGCCGGACTGGTGGCGGAATTCGCGCCGAAAAACCGCCAGCTTCTCGCGCTGCGCGACCAGATGCAGCACCAGATCGACGAGTGGCACAAAGCCAACGGTCCGATCAGCGCCAACCCCGGCGGCTACGAAGCCTTCCTGCGCGAGATCGGCTACCTCGTGCCGGAGCCTGCCGATTTCACCATCGAGACCACCGGGCTCGACCCCGAGATTTCATCGATCTGCGGCCCGCAGCTCGTCGTGCCGGTGAGCAACGCCCGCTACGCCCTTAACGCCGCCAACGCCCGCTGGGGCAGCCTCTACGACGCACTCTACGGCACCGACGTGATCCCGCGCGAGGGTGATCTGGCACCCGGCAAGGGCCTGAACCCGGCCCGCGCCGCCGCCGTGGTGAAGCGCGCGGCGGAGTTCCTCGACAGCGCTGTGCCGCTGACTTCGGGCAGTCATGCCGACGTCATGGGCTATCATGTGGTGAAGGAAGGCGATCGCCGTGTGCTCGTCGCAGACACCGCCGCTGGCCAGTTCGGACTCAAGGACCCAGCGGCATTTGCCGGCTATGGCGGCACCGAGGAGCGCGGCGAACTGCTGCTGCAGCACCACGGCCTGCACGTCATTCTCGTCGTTGATCCCAAGAGCCCCATCGGCGCTGCCCACGCCGCCGGGCTCAGCGACGTCATCGTGGAATCCGCCCTGACCACCATCCAGGACTGCGAAGACTCCGTCGCGGCCGTCGATGCCGAGGACAAGGTCGGGGTCTATCGCAACTGGCTCGGGCTGATGAACGGCACGCTCGAGGACACGTTCGAAAAGGGCGGCAAGTCCGTTACCCGCAAGCTCAATGCCGACCGCACCTACAAGGACATTGATGGCCAGCCGCTCACGCTGAAGGGCAGGGCGCTGCTGCTCGTGCGCAATGTCGGCCACCTGATGACCACCAAGGCGGTGCTCGATGCCGAGGGCAACGCCATCGGCGAGGGCCTGATGGATGCGGCCATCACCGTGCTCTGCGCGCTTTCGGACAAGGTGAACTCCACCACCGGCGCCATCTACATCGTCAAGCCCAAGATGCACGGGCCGGAAGAAGTCGCCTTCGCCTGCGAGATATTCGGCGCCGTCGAGACGATGCTGGGGCTCGCGCCCAACAGCATCAAGATCGGCATCATGGACGAGGAGCGGCGCACCTCCGCCAACCTCAAGGCCGCCATCCATGCCGCGCGCGCCCGCGTCTTCTTCATCAATACCGGCTTCCTCGATCGCACCGGCGACGAAATCCACACCTCGATGCTCGCCGGCCCCGTCCTCCGCAAGGACGACGTGAAGGCCGAGAAGTGGATCCAGTCCTACGAGGATCGCAACGTGCTGATCGGCCTCGCCGCCGGCTTCTCCGGCCGCGCGCAGATCGGCAAGGGCATGTGGGCCCGCCCCGACGACATGGCGGCGATGATGGCGGCGAAGTCGGGTCACCCGAACGCCGGCGCCAACACCGCCTGGGTGCCGTCGCCTACCGCTGCGACCCTCCACGCGCTCCACTACCACCAGATCGATGTGTTCGCAGCGCAGAAGCGCCGCCACAACCAGCCGACCCCGGGCCTCGATGCGCTGTTCTCCATGCCGGTGCTCGATGCCTCGACCCTCGACAAGCCGGCCATCCTCCGCGAACTCGACAACAACGCGCAGGGCATTCTCGGCTACGTGGTGCGCTGGGTCGACCAGGGCGTCGGCTGCTCCAAGGTGCCCGACATCAACAATGTCGGGCTGATGGAAGACCGCGCCACCTGCCGCATCTCCTCGCAGGCGGTGGCCAACTGGCTGAAGCATGGCCTTGTCAGCGAGGCCGAGGTGCGCGCCTCGTTCGAGAAGATGGCGGCGGTCGTCGATGGCCAGAATGCGGGTGATGCGCTCTACCAGCCGATGGCCGGTAACCGCTCCATCGCCTACCAGGCCGCCCTCGCCCTCGCCCTCGAAGGCGCTGCGCAGCCCTCGGGCTACACCGAGCCCATCCTTCACGCCGCTCGCGAACAGGTGAAAGCACTCGCGTAACGAAACGGAATACGTAGCGGCCGCAATGACTTGGACATTGTTGCGGCCGCCAAAGGGTTCCACTCTCGCCGTCAGATTTGATCGGCAACCAAACATCACTCGCTTGGTTTATTCGGCAGGCCCGCCCCTCTGGCCTCAACGAAGCCAAACCATACTGGAGTGAAACAAATGAAGCTTTCCATCATTTCCGCCGTCGCCCTGACCGCCGCCATGCTGGCCCCGCCCAGCGTTCTTGCGCAGGACACGATGGCCGCACCGACGATGATCGGCTCGCAGTCGGTTTCGGAAGCCGACCTGCCGGAAGTGCAGGCGCAGTGTGACAAGCTTGCTGGGATTGACAGGCAGTCCGAGGCCGCTTCAGATGCTTCGGAGACGTCCGACGCCGAGACGCCGGACGGTACCAATCAGGCCCTGACCATGATCGACCTCGAGCTGATCACCATCGAGTATTGTAGGACCGCCGGCCTCGCGCAGTAAGGTCGACCCCCGTGTGACAACGGCGCGGTACGCTCAGTATCGCGCCGAATTTGTGCCCTAAGCCCCGACCCGGCTCGTTTCGCCGAGCTCGAACACCGGCAGGTGGATGGCGCTGGGGCGCCGCGGGTCGTGGAACACCTCGATTTCGGCGGCCTCCAGCGTCACCGCATCGCCCAGTTTCTCGTCCGTGCCGGTATTGCGCGCATAGCGCGGATGCGCGCCCGAGGCCACGACAAGCCGCAGTCGATGGTTGCGCCTGAACGTGTGGGCAGTGGCATGCATCCGCAGCGTGATCTTCCAGATGTCGTCGGGCACCGCCGGATCGGCCGAGGTCTTCCGCACCAGCCCGTCGCAGATATTGGTCGAGACGCCCTTCTCGTCGACATCCGACAGCCGCACGAAGAAGTCGGTGTTCACGAGGCTCGAGCGCGCGTGGAGGATCACCCGCACCTGGCCCATCACCGTGATGTCAGCGAACAGCGGCTCCGAGGTATAGAGCAGCACGTCCTTGCGCGTTTCGAGCGGCGCCTGGTCCAGCGGGCCGGCGCCGGTGAAAGCGAACATCGCGCCGCCCACCGCCGGGGTGGGGTGGCGGGGATCGTACCGGTAGGTATCAGGCTCCGAAGCCAGTACCGGACGCGGCGACAGCACGTTGTCCGGATGCAGGTGCCAGATCTGCGTGTCGGTCGCGCCCGGCGGCCAGGCGTCGAAGTCGTGCCATTCGTTGCGGCCCGACACATGGATGCGCACCGCCTTGCGAGCCGGAGCCGGTTCGCCGAGCAGTTTCTCGTTCATCCACAGCAGCGTCTGGCGCACGCTTTCCGCCTGCAGTTCCGGCGCCACATGCACCCATGGCCCGATGGTCAGCTGCGGCTTCTGCCTGGCATCCGCCAGCAGGGCGTAGTCGCGCAGCAACTGGTCGAGCATGAAGTCGTACCAGCCCGAGGTGAAGCTCACCGGCGGCGTGCGAGTACCGATGCGGTGCGTATGGTCCATCGGCTCCCAGAACGCATCGTTGCCGACCGCCTCGGTCATCCACCGGTTCCAGAACGGCACCTCGTGGCCCACCACCCGCCTGTCGGCGTCCCGCAGCGGCAGCTTCATGCTGGCGCGCAGGGTCATCTTGTCGATGCCGCCGGTG
>CAMDAL010000180.1 GCA_945888565.1 Devosia equisanguinis
ACTCGTCGCCGAAATCGGCTCCTGGGAGCGCCAGCGAAACGCCGACAAGGCTCAGATCAACTGGATGTTCACCACCGAAAAAGCCCGCCAAAAACTCCGCAAAGCCTATCCGGTCAAAGAGTCATAATCTCTGTGCACCGGTACTAGAGGAAACACCGCGCTGCGTGCCGCCTCGCCGGTGTAACGGAAATATTCCGCGCTTCCCATGTGCACGTCGCTCCCAGAACTGGACACAAGAGGTTCGGCCTCTCGTTGCTATACCCGTAATAGCGCGACCTGCGACGGCAAGCGTTCAATTCTGTCGCGAAGACATTCGTGCACATGGCGCACGAGGGCAACGCCAAGCGTTATCCTGTCAACAGCGCCCTGTCGCCATAGCAACGGATCCTGCGGCGTCGACGCAGCGCTCGTGGTATGGCGTAAACATGGTCACCATGACCGCCCGGACTATGGGCCTCGGTACGGCCGACCTGTGTAGGACGTTAGTCGGATTGCCCACCAGAGGCCGGCGAGGTTCGCTTCGTCGTGCCGTGCGCTTGGAAAGCGCCCAGCGAGGGTCGTACTTTGACGATTTTTGGCTACAACGGAAAAGTCCTGCACATCGACTTGGGAGCTGAGCGCTTCGAGGTCGAGGAGCCGGACGAAAACTTTTGGCGTCTCTACGGTGGCGGTGGGGCGCTAGCGGCGTACTACCTGCTCAACAAGACGCCCCGTGGGCTCGACGCTTTTGATCCGCAGAATCTTCTAATATTCACCTCGAGTGTCGTCGCTGGGCAGCCTTACGCGGGGCTCGCGAGATTCACAGTTGCTGGCAAAAGCCCTCTGACCGGTGGCATTGGTGAGGCTCGTTGCGAAGGTCCATTTGGCGCCAAATTGAAGGCGAGCGGGTACGACGCAATAGTCATCCGAGGTGCCGCCAAGCGCCCGGTCTGGATCAGCATCACTGAAGGCGATGTTGTCTTCCGCGACGCCAGCAAGCTCTGGGGTCAAAAAGTGCAGGCAACTGTTGACGCGCTTGAACGCGAACTCGGCACCGACTTCTCCTCGGCGGTAATCGGACCGGCAGGCGAAAATCGAGTACGTTATGCCTCGGTTGTCAGTGAGCGTAGCTACCAGGCCTCGCGCGCCGGAATGGGCGCCGTCATGGGCTCCAAGCTGCTGAAAGCATTGACCGTCTGTGGAGATAAGTTGCCGGCGGTCGCCGATACTCCACGCTGTGAAACCATGACTGCCTCCTATAGTCACCGCATGCTGAAAAATCCGCTCACGCGGTGGCAACTCGACCCGCCCGGGTTCTCGGCTTGGGTGCAATTGCACGGCCTCGATGCCGCGCTCTGTAGCTACAACTATCGCGACACGGCCTTCCCTGGCGCGGACAACTTTGCGCCTGACGAATTCATGAGGTTCTATCGGCACGATGGAATCTGCCCAGGATGCCCAAATGCCTGCATAAAATTCTTCGCAACCGACGATGTCGGATTTGACTCCCGCGCCGGCGCCTTTCACCAGGAAATCACTGGCGCGCTTGGCCCGAATCTAGGCATCAGCGATCTCGAAGCCTTGGTAAAAGCCAATATCCTCTGCAACGAGTACGGCCTCGATCCTGATTCACTCGGCTATACCTTGTCCATGGCCATGGAGTGCATAGACCTCGGCATCATAGACGAGGTGCAGGCCGAAACATCTCTGCGTTTTGGTAACGCTCAAAGCCTTCTCGACATTATTCCTAGGATCGCGACCCGGCACGGTTTCGGCGACCTGCTTGCCGAGGGCGTCGCGCGTGCTGCCGCTGCGATCGGTCCTGGCGCCGAGAAGTATGCAATGCATGTCAAAGGGCTCGAGATGGTTCCTTTCGAACCGCGCAGCCAGACCAACTTGGCGCTCGGCTACGCGGTCGCATCAGTTGGCCCGCGCTATGATATCTGCGAGCACGATTGGGATTTCGACACACAGGTTGGATGGTCGCACTCGCTCGATAGTTCGCGGACCATCGGGATAACTGAACGCGTCGGCATGGGCGATTTGTCGCCAGATAAGGTACGCAACTTCAAGGCCCTGAACACAATATGGTCGGCCGCCGATGCACTCGACATTTCACTGTTCGCTATCGCTCCGACGCGGGTGTTCACTCTGGATGAGATGGCTGAGTTATTGGCGGCTGTAACCGGATGGGAAACCTCCTCATACGAGATCATGCGTTTAGGGGAACGTCGAAACCATTTGATGCGCGTTTACAACCTCCGGGAGGGTCTCACAGCGGCTGACGACAGGCTTCCGGACCGCTTCTTCGACGAAGCGGTTCCTGACGGTCCCTGGAGCGGCACAGTGATTGATCGCAGCAAGTTCGAAGAGGCCATCCTGACATATTATAGGATGATGGGTTGGAACGACCAAGGTCATCCAATTCTAGAGACACTAATCGACCATAAGATCGCGTGGGCCTTCTACGATCCTTCAGCATAGCTGCTAGAATGAAGGGGAGATAATCTACGTCCATCCCAGCGGAGCAAGGTAAGAATTAAAATAAAACTGTTCTACTAAAATAGAATTCACAGGATTTATCAGGTTGTTTTGGGTATAATCCAAGTTCAATTCGTAACCTAGACCCGTCAGGTCGGCGCATGCACGTATTCGGCGTCAACTGGCCGATCTTGGCGTGCAGAGATTTGACATCCACAGCCGGCGCGGTCGTTTCCGGGCGAGCGTCACTGCCAAATACCCAGCGGCGCCGTCCAGAAGCTGAGTGCCTCATTGGATGATCTGGTTCGCATGCACATCGAACCGCTGCGACAGTTCGGCCATCGTCCTCTCGCCCTTGATCGCGGCTAGGGCCACCTTTGCCTTGAACTCCGGTGTGTGTTTACGGCGGGGTCTACTTGTTATGCTCTCTCCTGTCCGCGGCCACACTGGCCACTATCAGACAGAAGATCATCCCGCTAAAGCAGCAGAAATCGTGGGCGGCGCGCAGAAAACGCATCACGCCACGCTGCACCGCAGCGCGGTCGGCGACTGCCGCAGATCGGCGATCTGTGGCAGCTCAGCCATGCGGCGTTGCCGGTTCGGGCTCGGACAGCACCGGCGCCGGCCGGGCCGACAGCGCCCCGATCGCCAGCAGCGCCGCGGGACTAGATGCTACGCGACCGGGATACCAAAAACTGGGCTGGTCACTTATCGACCGGATCTACTCGGCGTCCGGAAGCGCTATATCCCCTCGACGATGGCGTCATGCGTCATTGGCCGGAACGCTGGTGATCAACCCCGAAATCCCAGCGGCGACGGTTCGACGGACGCCGGTCGTGGGTATTAGCTGGCGGATCACTCTCCGCGAAATCGTCCCATTTCTTCGATGCGCCACTTGCCGTCAACGGCCCACAAACGTGCAACTGGTAGACGACCCGTCGGGCGATAACGGCCAGTTCGGCGCAAAGATGCCGCGGTTACAGTCTCAGCCGTAGCTCTATGCACCAGCGGGCCGCTCACGCTTGTCACGCCCTATTCAATGCGACCTAAACTAAACTTAGGTTGGCAGGTCGCGTCGAAGCAGAGTGGGGATGGAAGTGGGAACAGATAACTGAATCTTGATATAAATCAACAAGATCAACTCGATAATAGAACAAAGTGGTGGAGCTGAGCGGAATCGAACCGCTGGCCTCATCATTGCGAACGATGCGCTCTCCCAACTGAGCTACAGCCCCGCTTTGTGGGGGCGTTCTTAGCCAAGATCGCGGCGTTGGGCTAGTGGTTTTTTCGGCGACCAAGGGGAGGGCGAGGGGAGGCTTGCCTCCCCTCGGGCAAAGGCCTCAGGCGGCCTTCTGAGTCACCAGGTTGCGCTCGATCAGCGTCTCGAGAATCTGCACCGTGTTGAGCGCGGCGCCCTTGCGGAGGTTGTCGGAGACCACCCACAGGCTGAGGCCGTTCTCGATGGTGACGTCCTCGCGGATGCGGGACACGTAGGTGTCGTATTCGCCCGCCGCCTCGACCGGGGTGGCGTAGCCGCCGGCTTCGCGCTTGTCGATCACCGAGATGCCCGGCGCTTCGCGCAGGATGTCACGCGCCTCGTCGGCGGAGATCGGATTCTCGAACTCGAGGTTCACGGCCTCGGAGTGGCCGACGAACACCGGTACGCGCACGCAAGTGGCGGTCAACTTGATCTTGGGATCGAGGATCTTCTTGGTTTCGGCGACCATCTTCCACTCTTCCTTCGTGTAGCCATCCTCCATGAACACATCGATGTGCGGGATGACGTTGAAGGCGATCTGCTTGGTGAACTTGCGCGGGGTGGCGCTGTCGTTGACGAAGATGCCCTTGGTCTGGGTCCAGAGTTCGTCGACGCCTTCCTTGCCGGCGCCGGAGACCGACTGGTAGGTGGCGACGACGACGCGCTTGATCCTGGCGAAATCATGCAGCGGCTTCAGCGCCACGACGAGTTGGGCGGTGGAGCAGTTGGGGTTGGCGATGATGTTCTTGCGGTCGTTGCGCGCCATGTAGGCGTCGAGCACCGCGGCGTTCACTTCGGGAACAATCAGCGGCACGTCGCCGTGGTAGCGCCAGAAGCTCGAGTTATCGACGACGATGCAGCCGGTGCGGCCGATGCGCTCGCCCCATTCCTTGGCGATGGCCGAGCCCGCCGACATCAGGGCGAAATCGACGCCGGTGAAGTCGAAGTTCTCGAGGTTCTGTACCTTCAGGCGCTTGTCGCCGAAGCTGATTTCCTGGCCCTGCGACCGGGCGGACGCGAGCGCGATGACCTCGGAGGCAGGAAACTTCCGCTCTGCGAGGATGTTGAGCATTTCCCGGCCAACATTGCCGGTGGCCCCGACGACGGCGACGCGATAACCCATTTTGAAAAGTCCTCTTTGCCTCAAGTCCCCCGCGCCGGCGCTCTGGCCCGGCGGCTTGGTAGCTCCGGCCGCTCCCCGGCGGGAGAGGCCCGGGGATCGGCTCAGGGGGTTTTGGTGGTTTTGGTCGCCAGCATGGTCGCCAAGGCGATGCCCGCGGTGCTGCATGCATCCGCTGTGGTCATCGAAACGAAAAGGCTGTTGCGCATCGCAACGCTTCCCCTGGCTACGGCGAGCAGCGTTCTACGCCGAAATCGGCACGTGTCAATCACCTATAGGAGATCGCCTACGCCTATTCGGGGCGGTAGAAGTCGCCGCCGGCGTCCATCACCCAGAGTTCGCCGGTCGAGATGTCGAACCAGGCGCCATGCACGGCCAGCTTGCCCTCGGCCTCGAGCGTCCGCACGTAGGGAAAGGTCCGCAGGTTGGCGATCGAGTTGCGGATCGAGAAGCGCTCCAGCATCGTCTGCCGCTCGGTATTGGTGAGCAGCGAGTATTTCGACACCTGCTCGGAAACCGGCGCCAGCATGCTCAGCCACTTGCCGATGAAGTCGCCCTGCGCCAGCGGCCCGGTATCGGGCGCGAGGGCTGCCTTGATGCCGCCGCAGCGGCCGTGGCCCATGATGACGATGTTGCTGATATTCAGCGCGTTGACCGCGAACTCGATCGCCGCCGAGGTGCCGTGCTGGCCGCCATCGGGCTGAAAGGGCGGCACGAGGTTGGCCACGTTGCGCAGCACGAACATCTCGCCCGGACCCGCGTCGAAGATCGTCTCGGGCGCCGAGCGGCTGTCGCAGCAGGCGATCATCATGGTGGTCGGGGTCTGGCCCTTGTCGGCCAATACCTTGTAACGCGCCTGTTCCGGTGCGTAGCGGTGGGCCATGAACGACTTGTAGCCGTCGAGCAAAAATGCTGGAAACTCGCTCATGCCGCAGCGATTAGCGGCTTGCCGACCAAATTACAATCGTCACGGGGCGCGTGGCGGCTAGGGAGTTTTTGCATGCTTATCTACCGGTTCCTGACAGGCGAGGACGATTCCAGCTTCTGTCACAAGGTTACCAAGGCCTTGAGCGAGGGCTGGGTGCTGCATGGGGGCAGCAGCTATGCCTATGACGCAGTGAGCAAGCGGATGATGTGCGGACAGGCGGTGACGAAGACCGTCGCCGACCAGCCCTATGATCCCGACAGGAAGCTGGTCGACTACGTTTGACAGCGGCAGCCGAGGCGCTCGGCTGCACCCCGGCATGGCCTCTGCGGAGAGCATCGCTCCCCGCTGACGCCGCCTAGAGCACGCCCCGCAGCGCCAGGTGCTGGAGCAGGATGATGGTCTTGCCGTCGGCGATCTCGCCGCGGTCCAGCATCGCCATGGCCTCGGCGAAAGGCAGTTCCAGCGTTTCGATGTCCTCGCCCTCGGCTTCGAGGCCGCCGCCTTCGGAGATACGCGCGCTCGCGTCGTACTGGCCGACATAGAGCCACAGCCGTTCCGTCACCGAGCCCGGGCTCATGTAGGGAGCGGCGACCAGGGTCAGGTCGTGCACGCGATAGCCGGTCTCCTCCTCGGCCTCTTTTTTCGCGCAGGTCAGTGGGTCGTCGCCGTCGAGCTTGCCGGCCGGCGCCTCGACCAGCCAGGGGTTCTCGTCGCCGTTGAACCAGGCGGGGAAGCGGAACTGGCGGGTGAGGATCACCGTGCGCTTGTCGAGACTGTAGAGCAGCACCGCGGCGCCGTGGCCGCGATCGTAGGTTTCGCGGACCTGACGCTGCCAACTGCCGTCGCGGCGCTGCAGGTCGAAGGTGTGTCTTTTCACCTCGCCCCAGTTTCTGGCGACCAGTTCACTCGAGATCATCCGGACTTTTTCGCGCATTGCCGCACCTCCGCTTGGAACTCGCCACAAAAAACATGCGTTGCTGAATCGAATATGAACGTGGGCTTCAGCGCGCGGCCATCCGGGCCGGTGTAGATGTCCGGTCAAGCAGCGGAAACCCCAGGACGGGGTCGCCCGCAGAAGGGTCGAAAGAGATGAGCCGGATTGCCGTCGGCGTGATGATCGCGATTGCCGCACTTGTCATGAACGGTGGAATGATCCGGCAGGTGCTGGCAGAAGACCTGCCCAGGGCCGCAGGCGGGGTTCCCGCGCTTTCGACAACCATCACGGCGGCGTCCGGCCACCGCAGCGAACGCGTGCTCAGCCTGCTGATCGCACTCGAAGCGCTGCGGGCCGCGCCGGAGGTGCTGGTCAAGCGGTGAACCGCCAAGCCATGCGTGCACCGAATGACTTATCCCCCGCATAAGCGCAGCCTTTGACCTGCGGGCAAAGCGTCGCTAGAAGTCTCGAACCATTCCAAAGTGGCTGGCGCTATCCCGCGCAGGCCAAGGCGCGGGACGACTTATGGCTCTTTCTTCAAGGCCCCTTTCACCGCATCTGTCGATCTACCGGTTCACCCTCTCCATGACGATGTCGATCGTGCACCGCGCGACCGGCATTGCCCTGATGGGTGGCATGCTGGTGCTGCTGCTGTGGCTCGTTGCCGCAGCGATCGGCGGCGGCTTCTTCGACGGTGTGAACTGGCTGTTCGGTTCGTGGTTCGGGCAGCTGGTGCTGTTCGGCTTCACCTTCGTGCTGTTCCACCACATGATCGGTGGCATCCGCCATTTCATCTGGGACCGTGCGGTCGGCCTCGACGCCGCCGGACGTGAAACCATCGTGCGCGTGGCGCTCGGCTGCTCCATCGCCCTCACGCTCATCGTGTGGGCCGTTTTCGTGTGGTTCAAATGATCGAACGCTCGGCGATTTCCAACCCGAAGACGCATTACGGCAGCGGCAAGAAGGCCACCAAGGGCTTCATCACGCAGCGCGCCACCGGCGCCTTCAACATCCTCGCGACGCTGTTTCTCGTCTGGTTCGTGGTCAGCCTCTCCGGCGCTGCCGATGGGGCCGAGCGCATCGCGCTGGTGCGCAACCCGCTGGTCGCCATCGGGCTGATCCTGCTGATCATCTCGGCGTCGCTGCACATGCGGATCGGCATGCATGACGTGATCGAGGATTACGTCAGCAAGGGTCCGCGCAACGCGCTCGCCAACAACGCCAATGTCATCTTCGCCGTGCTGGTCGCGGTGGTGTCGATCCTTGCGATCGTCAAACTCGTCTTCTGGGGATAGCCCGCATGGCCGCTTATGAGATCATCGACCACGAATTCGACGTGGTGATCGTCGGCGCTGGTGGCGCA
>CAMDAL010000181.1 GCA_945888565.1 Devosia equisanguinis
CGGCCACCGGCGCTCAGAGCGCGGTGGCAGGTTTGGCCCAGCGTACAGTGTGGGCGTCACCCATTCGTGCCCGAGCTGACCGGCGACGACCTTCTTGGCCTCGACCTTGTCTGCCAGCAGGACCATTCGGGGAGAACGCCATTTCAGCTTGGCAACCTGCACCTTCTCCGTGAAGCTTGCAGGATTGTCCAGATTGGGCAGGCAACCGACGGTGCGCAGGTAGTGATACCGGATCATCCACCTGTCCATCGTCTCGCCCATCGCGTCAGCTGTCCTTGATCACTGGAGTTCAAACACCGCAGCGCAAATGCGGCCAACATTCGTATCGCGATATCCGCACCGCATGCGCAGGGTTCGATTTAAGCCGGTTGTGACTTCTTCCAGCGCTTTATAGCCATGTCGCGTTTCAGGCGCGACAGGCGCTCAAGGAAGAAGATGCCGTTGACCTGGTCGATCTCGTGCTGGGCGATGCGCGCCGGCAGGCCTTCGAGGTCGCTGTCGTGGCGGGTACCGGTCTCGTCGTCGTAGGCGATTCGTGCCCGGGACGGCCGCGACACTGGCGCCTGCAGCCCGGGCATGGAGACCGAGCCTTCCGGTGCCTCGACCGCGTCACCATCGAGCGACAGGATTTCGGGATTGAACAGCACGAGATAGTTGCGCTTGTCAGGACCGGCGGCCGTGCTGATCACCGCGACAGGCGCAACGGCGCCGATATGCACAGCCGCGAGGCCATAGGCGCCCGCAGCATCGGCGGCCGCCCGGAGGCGCTCGCCGATGGCTAATAGCGCCTCATCCACCGGCCGGGGTTCGGCCTTCCGGGTGAGCCGCTGGTCTGGCCACAGGACGATGCCGGTCAGAACAGGCCACCGCGGCCAACCGAGAAGTCGGTGTTCTGATCGAAGGAGCCGTCGTTCTCGATGTTCATGAAGGCATTGGAATCGACGCCAATGACCGAGGTCACAAGGTTGGGGCCGGTGCCGGGCTTGAACGCCTCGTAGATCGCCGCCTCGCCGCCCATCGCCTTGACGCCGCTGGCCGGATCGATCCAGACCTGGCTCATGCCGCCGGGCATGTTGAACGGCGTCGGTGGCTTGCCCTTCAGCGCTTCATCCATGAAATCGGCGAAAATCGGAACGGCCATCTCGCCGCCGGTCGCCTGCTTGCCCATGTTCTTGGGGGTGTCGAAACCGATATAGATACCGGTCGCCAGCTCGGGGGTGAAACCGATGAACCAGGCGTCCTTGTAGTCGTTGGAGGTGCCGGTCTTGCCGGCCACCGGGCGGTTCAGCGAGCGGGCCGACGTGCCGGTGCCGCGCTGCACCACGCCTTCCATCATCGAGGTGATCTGGTAGGCCGTCATTGGATCGAGCACCTGCTCGCGATTGTCGATGATCAGCGGCTCGCCCTGGTTGTTCCAGCCTTCAGCGACGCAGCCGTCGCAGAGGCGCTCGTCGTGCTTGTAGATGGTCTTGCCGTAGCGGTCCTGGATCCGATCGATCAGCGTCGGCACGATCTTGCGGCCGCCGTTGGCGATGGTGGCATAGGCCGCGGTCATCCGCATGTCGGTGGTCTCGCCGGCACCGAGCGCCATGGCCAGCACGGGGTTCAGGTCATCGTAGATGCCGAACATCTTGGCGTAGTCGGAGATCAGCGGCATGCCCAAGTCCTGGGCAAGGCGCACCGTCATGACGTTGCGCGACTTCTCGATGCCGACGCGCAGCGTCTGCGGGCCGTAGAAGGCCTGGGCGTAGTTCTCGGGGCGCCAGATGGACCCATCGGCGTTCAGCACCTCGACGGGAGCGTCCAGCACCACCGATGCAGGCGTGTAGCCATTGTCGAGCGCCGCCGAGTAGACGATCGGCTTGAACGACGAGCCGGGCTGTCGCAGGGCCTGGGTGGCACGGTTGAATTCGGACTCGGCGAAAGAGAAGCCACCGACCATGGCGAGCACGCGGCCGGTGCGCGGGTCCATGGCGACGAGCGCGCCTTCGATCTCGGGCACCTGCTCGAGGGTGTATGAACCGGGCTTGTCCTGCACCTGGGAAACGTAGACCACGTCGCCGGGCTTCAGGATGGTGCCAAGCTTCTGGCTCACCCACTTGATGTCCGGCCCGGCAAGCGTTCCGGTGACCCGATCGGACAGGATCTTGCCGTCGACGTCGGTACCGGGGCGCATGCCGATGGTCCCCTCGTTGGCGTCCATGGTCAGCACCACGGCGAGCTGCCACTCCGGCACATCGCTCAGCGGCTTCACCTCGCTGACGGCCTCGCCCCATCCCTTCTGGGCGATGTCGACGGAGGCGACGGGGCCGCGGAAGCCGTCATTGCGGTCGTAGGCGATCAGGCCGTCCATCAGCGCGCGCCGGGCATAGGCCTGCAGCTTGGGATCGAGCGTGGTGCGCACCGACATGCCGCCACCATAGAGCTCGCTCTCGCCGTAGAGCTTGCCGAGCTGGCGGCGCACTTCCTCGGTGAAGTATTCGGCCGAGAAGAGCTGGCTGCCGGAAGTGCGGGGTTTGACGTTCAGCCCCTCTTCCTTGGCGGACACCGCTATGCTCGTCTCGAGCACGCCGTTTTCGACCATGCGGTCCAGCACCCAGTTGCGACGCTCGATGGCTTGCTCGGCGCGGCGGAACGGGTGGTAGTTGTTTGGCCCCTTGGGCAAGGCCGCGAGGTAGGCAGCCTCGGACGGGGTCAGTTCGTAAAGTGCCTTGTCGAAGTAGTTGAGCGCTGCGGCGGCCACGCCGTAGGAGTTGAGGCCGAGGAATATCTCGTTGAGGTAGAGCTCGAGGATCTTGTCCTTGGAGAACGTGTCCTCGATGCGCAGCGCCAGGATGGCTTCCTGGATCTTGCGGTCCCAGGTCTGTTCGGAGGTGAGCAGGAAGTTCTTCGCGACCTGCTGGGTGATGGTGGAGCCACCACCCTGGATGGCGTCCGAGCCATCGAGCTTGGCCATGATGTTGTCGCGCAGGGCGCGGACGATGCCGTCGATGGCGAGGCCGCCGTGGCTATAGAAGTCCTTGTCCTCGGCGGAAATGAAGGCGTTGATCACCAGGGGTGGTATGGTGCCGATCGGCTGGAAGAGCCGGCGCTCGCGGGCGTACTCGGCCAGCAACGTGCCGTCGGCGGCATGGACGCGCGTCGTCACCGGTGGCTGGTAGTCCTTCAGCACGGTGTAGTCCGGCAGGTCGGCCATCACCTGGTTCAGGTAGACGGCGCCGACAGCGCCGGCACCGAGCAGGCAGAACACGCCGAAGCCGAACAGCCAGCCTAGAAGTCTGAGCATCGAAACGTGAACCCTGGAAAGTGGAGGAAGTGGCGACGCGCAGATGAGCCGCTAATGCGCTGAATCATAGCAGACAGCGGCGGAAATGTGGACGCGTCCGCGGAATCAACGGTTTGTGCGCACGGACCGGACTGTCGCCGAGACAAGATCATCACGGTACATCCGCCAGCCGCTGCGTCTGGGTGAAGTACTCGGCAATGCCACGGGCCAGCGCATCCACGGTGCGGTCGCGCCACTCCGATTTCTGCAGGTTGGCGATATCGGCGGCGTTGGAGAGGAAGCCGAGTTCGACCAGCACGGAGGGCACATCGGGCGCCTGCAGCACGAAGAAATCGGCCTGGCGGACGGGGAACTTGCGCAGCGTCACGCTCGGCTCGAGCTGGTGGATGATGGCCTGCGCGGCGAGGAACGAGCTTTTCCGCATCTCGCGCCGCATCAGGTCGACAAGGATATCCATCACCGCCGGGGTCGATTGCGGTACAGCGAACCCGGCGACGATGTCGTAGCGGTTCTCGCCATCGGCCAGCACCTTGTCGAGCACGTCGGTCGCGTTCTCGTCGCGCGTATAGATGGAGGCGCCGCGGATCTCTTCTTCCTGGAAACTGTCGGCGTGCAGCGACACGAACAGGTCGGCCTTGTTCTGGCGGGCCAGATCGACGCGCTGATTGAGCGTCAGATAGGTGTCGTCCTCGCGGGTGAGCGCCACGTCGAAACGGCCCGAATCAATCAGTACCCGCTGCAGCTGCAGCGCGAAGGTCAGGGTGATGTTCTTCTCGTGCACACCGTTGGGCGCACTGGCACCATTGTCGACGCCGCCATGGCCCGGGTCGATCACCACCAGCGGGCGCGTCTCGGTGATCGGCACGTGGGTGCCAGGATCGGTGGATGCGACCACCGGGACGGCGCCCTGGTTGGCGATCGACATGGCGAGGTCGGAGGCAACCTTTTCGGCGAAACGCTGTGCGGTATCCGGGATGAGGTCGACGACGAGCCGGGCCGGCTGATCCGCCACCTTCTCAAGTAAGTATGCCTGCTGCACCTGAGCCGAGCCTTCCAGCTCAAGCGTGGTACGCGCCCTGCCCTTCTCCGCCATCTCGACCTTGAAGGCCTTGACGATGCCCTTGCCGGCGACGTCGGCGGGGGCAAGTATCTTCAGGTCGAACGCCTTCACGTCGATGGCGATGCGGTCGGGATTGTCGAGCGAGACGATGGCGAACTCCGTCGGCCCGTCGAGATCAATGATCAGCCGGGCGCGATCGGGCGTGGTGGTCACCCGCGCGTCGACGACGTCTGGATAGTCCTCAACTGATTCGAGCGCCTGCGCATATGCTGAGGGCGCCCCGAACAGCATCAGTGCGGCGAGCCAGAGCAGCGCCGCAAACCCAATCAATCCGCCGGTTTTACCGTCGGAGCCGGCAGATCGTAGCAAAGTCGCGCCGCTCCCCAAATCATTTACCTGATCACACCCGAGCACTCTGGCATTTGTCAGGCGATTGTGGGGCGTTACGGATGGAAGGCCAGTGGTGCAATCGCGAAACCAGCGTGAATCCTCAGGTTTCGAGTTTCCTGTTGCCAATTTGCGGCATCGGCCTTACAGCCATCTTGAGGCGGCCTGCTGCCGCCACCATATGCCGGAGCGGCGCGATCATGTGCCCCCGGCCGGACGGTCGGCAGCGGCGACCGGTTTGCGCTTCTAGCAGTGCGCCGGCCGAGATGCGGCACATTTGACGCCTCGAACAGTGAATCTCGGCCTTTCGGGGCCGAAGAACCGCGGCTTTCCCTAGCTTCGGTTCTCAAGGAAGAGGTCTGATGGCCATCGAGCAGACAAACAGTGACGCGATCCCGAATAGCGGTTGCCCGTTTGTCGTTACTCGCTCAGTAGCCTTCGCTCTCCACTCCCAGGGTGGCGTGCGCGCCACCACTCGTCCTGGCGCCTCGCGCGCCTTTTCCTCAGTCCCTTTCGCCTCGCATGGCGCCACCCCAGGAGGACCGGCTTGCCGGTCGATCGGTGTCGGCGCGCGAAGGCGCGGAGTACGTCTATATGGCTACCAAGAGAATGCTGGTGGATGGCATCCACCCGGAAGAAACGCGGATCGTCGTCACTGACGGGAACCGGCTCGAAGAGTTCGATTTCGAATCCCAGTCCCGCCGCCAGCTGCGCGGCAATATCTACCTCGCCAAGGTCACGCGGGTTGAGCCTTCGCTTCAGGCGGCGTTCGTCGAGTATGGCGGCAACCGCCACGGCTTCCTCGCCTTCTCCGAAATTCACCCGGACTACTACCAGATCCCCGTCGCTGACCGCGAAGCGCTGATCCGCGAGCAGGAAGCCGAAGACGACCATGAGGAGCACGAGCAGGCCGCCCCTGCTGACGTTGCTCCGGCCGAGGCCATCAGCGCCGACGACGAACATCACGAGGATGATGGCGACGCCGGCCATATCGAACAGGCGCCCGCCAACAACGAGCCGGTGGAAAGCGTCGGCGGTTCGGATGCGCTCGAGGACGTGCAGGAACGCCGCCGTCCGTCGATCCGCCGCAACCAGTACAAGATCCAGGAAGTGATCAAGCGCCGGCAGGTGATGCTGGTGCAGGTCGTCAAGGAAGAGCGCGGCAACAAGGGCGCGGCTCTTACCACCTACCTGTCGCTCGCCGGCCGCTACTCCGTGCTGATGCCCAACACCGCCCGCGGTGGTGGCATCTCGCGCAAGATCACCAACGCTGCCGACCGCAAGCGCCTCAAGGACATCGTCGGCGATCTCGACGTGCCGCAGGGCCAGGGCATCATCCTGCGCACGGCCGGTGCGTCGCGCACCAAGGCCGAGGTGAAGCGTGACTTCGAATACCTGCAGCGCCTGTGGGAGAACGTCCGCACGCTGACGCTGAAGTCCACTGCCCCCTGCCTCGTCTACGAGGAAGGCTCGCTGATCAAGCGCACCATCCGCGATCTCTACTCCAAGGAGATCGACGAACTGCTGGTCGCTGGCGACGAGGCCTATCGCGAGGCCAAGGACTTCATGCGCATGATCATGCCGAGCCACGCCAAGAACGTGCAGCTCTACAAGGATGATGCGCCGGTCTTCTCGAAGTTCGGCATCGAAGGCCAGCTCGACCAGATGTTCTCGCCGACGGTGAACCTGCCCTCGGGCGGCTACATCGTGATCAACCCGACCGAAGCACTGGTTTCGATCGACGTGAACTCGGGCCGCGCCACCAAGGAACACAATATCGAGGACACGGCGCTCCAGACCAACCTGGAAGCCGCCGAGGAAGTCTCGCGCCAGCTGCGCCTGCGCGATCTCGCGGGCCTGATCGTCATCGACTTCATCGACATGATGGAGAACCGCTCGAACCGTGCCGTCGAGCGCAAGCTCAAGGAAGCGCTTAAGAACGACCGCGCCCGTATCCAGGTCGGCCGCATCAGCCATTTCGGCCTGCTCGAGATGAGCCGTCAGCGCATCCGCCAGGGTGTGGTCGAAAGCTCGACGCACAAGTGCCCGACCTGCCAAGGCACTGGCCTGATCCGCTCCGTCGAGAGCCTTGCGCTGATGGTGATGCGCAGCGTCGAAGAGCACGTGATGAAGAAGCCGGGCCAGTCGATCAACCTCAAGGTTCCGACCGACGTCGCGCTCTACATCCTCAACACCAAGCGCGGCACGCTGGCGACGATCGAGGCCAAGTACGACCTGTCGATCACGCTGGTTGCCGACGACCGTGTGGGCCCCTCGCACTTTGCCATCGAACGCGGCGAAGCCCGCCTGATGGAGCGCAGCGAACAGGCCGGCACCCACGTCCGCGTCGACACGACGACCATCGTCGAAGCCGAAGAAGAAGCCATCGACGCGATGGTCGAGGAGGACGAGGAAGACGACGAGGTCGCGTCGTCCCCGGCTGGTGCCGAGCGTCCGGCCCGTACCGAAGAGGCTGGCGAGCGCTCCGGTCGCCGCCGGCGCCGTCGCCGTCGTGGTGGCGAACGCGATGATCGTCCGGCACAGCAGCAGCCCCAGCAGCAGCCGCGCGTTGCCGATGCCCCGGATGACGAGGAAGGTGACGAGTCGGAAAGCGAGGCCACGACCGGTGCAACCGAGCTCGACGAGAATGGCGAGCCGCGCCGTCGCCGTCGTCGCGGCCGCCGTGGTGGCCGCCGCAACCGCCGGGACGAGAACGGCGTTTTGACTGGCGGCGAGGTTGAAGCGGTCGATACCGCCGTGGCCGAAGCCGGCACCCCGCTTTCGCCCGAAGCTGCCGACGTGGTCGCTGCGGCGGTCCTGACGCAGGATGCGATTGCTGAGGATGTGGGTATCACCCCGGATGTGAGTGCCGAGGCACCGGCCGAGAAGCCGAAGGCCCGTGGCCGTCGCCGCAAGGCGGAGCCCGCTCCGGAGGCCGCTGCCGAGGCTGCTCCGGCGGAAGCCGTTGCTGTAGCGCCTGCCCCCGACGCGGAAGCCGAACCGGCCGCCGGCCCGAAGCGGACCCGCGCGCCCCGCAAGAAGGCCGCCCCGCCGGCCGAGGCCGACGTCGTGGCTGCCGCCGAGGAGATCGCCGCGGTTGCAGCAGACTCGGCACCCGAGCCGGAGGCGGCGCCCGTGGCCGTGGCCGAGCCGGAGGCAAAGGCCCCGAGCCGTCGCAAGAAGAAGGAAATCCCGGAAGGCGAGATAGTGGTGAGTTCCACCGCTGCGGCTCCCGCTGCCGTCGAGACCCCCGAGAGCACGGCCGAGGAGCCCAAGGCGAAGAAGGTGGGCTGGTGGCAGCGCCGCC
>CAMDAL010000182.1 GCA_945888565.1 Devosia equisanguinis
TTTGCGAGGGGGCCAAACTTACAGCCCACTAGGCGGGATTGACGCCCACAGTTAACACGCCTCGGCTGTGATAGACGCAGGGGTGCGGGCGTGAGGCGGTCAGATCGCGACGCCCGCACCTCGTTCATTTACTCGAACCGGAAATAACGAGATGATTGCTGGGCTGGATGGGTTCGAACCGAGCCAGCGCCCCCAAGCTTTCTGACAGCGCTGCCTCGATGTCAGACACAATCGCCGCGTTCCAGACAACGACCTTTGGTTTGGTCCCGGCACCAGCCCGCTGATAGCGAGCCGCGCAAAGATGTGGGGTGCGCTCCACCATCACGGCCGCCGCGAAAGGAGGGAGGTCCGAATTCGGGGAGGACGGCCCCGTTTTCGTATGGAGATATCTACTGGAATTCGAGGCTGTCCTCCTTTCCCGGTCACTCTTGATAGCCTTTTCAGACCCCAATTCCGGGTGGAGCTTTACAAGATCCGCGGCACTTTCGACCCAAAGGCCGTGCCCAAGGGCAATCTCGTCTTTGCTGGCCCACTCGAAAGGCCGAATGCTATCGACCGGAACCGGCGGCAAGGTATCGCCCCAGATTTCAATCGTGACGGGGTCTTTCTCCGTCCGGTTCAGCCCGCGAGGGCGGCCGATTTCCTGAATGGTGCCGTCCTCGGCGATTGAGGCGCGGACCTCTTCAGCAAGCGGGTCCGGATGAAATTCCTTCTTGAACGAGGCACTGGTCCCGTCAGCCGCCACGACCGTCTCGTAACTTTCGGTGTACCACTCATCACACGGCGTCACGGCCTCGCCTGATAACGCACCGGCATATTGCTCGATGACCCATGGCGGCGGCAGGTTTCGGCCGATAATGATCGTCAGCCGAACGTCCTTGAAGCCGTCCAAGCCGACCACGGCCCCGTGATGCAGGACCGGAATATGCTTGGGCCAGTTCGGAAACTGCTTTTGCCAAGCCTGCGCCATGGCCTTTGTGGTGACCACCAGCGTCCGGCCCGGCACCAGCGCCGCCCGAGCCAAGACGGCGTTTCCAAAGTCGCGGGCCGCACCTTCATTACCAAGAGCGCTACGGGACGTGGACTTTCCCGTCACCGCGACGATCCGTTGGAAGGGCGTTTTGATTTGGATGTCCGCCCGCAGGTCTAGGAGCGGCAGGACCTCACGAACAATCTTGGGGCGCATGGTGGCGTCAATATGCGCGACTGCCCCCAGCCATGAATTGTGGATCTGCCGGATCCTGCGCAGGACGAGGCGCATGCCCGGCTGCCCGTCAGTCATGGGCTCTACGGAGAGGCGACCTGAAGCCTTTCCGCCGCTGAGAAACAGCGTCAGTTCCCACCAGATGTCGGCCATCAGGGACGGGCTCGGCACCCGCGATTGCCATTTATCCCGCTGAGCCATTCGGTCTTGCGCTGGCATGCCGGGATACATGATAGATAAAAGGCGAGACAGTTCGGCGGACCGAGCGTCGAGACACATTTCGCGGTCGATCAACCCAACGCTTTCGAGGCACTCGCGTTTCAGTGGACCGTAGCCATTGAGCTTAATCGCCTCATGCAGCAGTCGCCGAATGGGCATGAGTTCGGCGGTCAAATCGTTCATTTTGTCGACGTGCCAGTCACCGCGGTTTCGACCCTTCGTTTTGCGGATGACAGGCTCGATCAGCAGATCGGCCACGTTGATGGCGAGGATTTCGGAAAGTCCCGCACCGAGACTTTGCCAAAAGCTTTCGTCGATGAGGACCGTCGTGGGCTTTGGAATAACCTCAGGACGTTTGAGCGCGAGATGCGCATGGTTCACGATCCAAATGTCTGCCGACATGCAGCGCTGGCGCATGTATCCGCAGGCCGCATGATGCTTGCAGGTGAATAGCTTGCCGTCGATCTTAGTTTCACAGCAGGCGCTAAGGACATCTTCCCCTGTGGCCAATGCCGCTCTCACGGCCTCAAGATCGAGGCACATGGTCTTGCCGGGGCGTTCCGGGTCAGGTGCTTCGCGACCACGCCATACGCGCACGCTGACCTTCAGATCCCGCTCTTTGGATGCTTCCCGAAACCGATCAGCAACCTCATCGGCGAGCGCGAGACTGGGCACGGCATAGACGAGTGAGCCGCCTTGGTTCGCAAGCGTGTCCAGCTCCGCGTCAATAGCGGCGGCCGTTTTGCCGCCGCCCACATCGACGCGGACGGCGTAGGCTCCAGTCCCCCACTCCTGTGACGCTTTGACGAGACTAGCCATTTGTCTGCTTCCCCGGGGCATCTATAAAGATTTGCCGCATCACCGCTCGAAGCTGATTTCGCGCCTCCTCGACAGGAAGACTTCTGGATTGCGAAATTTCACGGCGGCCTATGGCGATTTCGATGCGATGGCGAACGTGCTTTGGCCCGAGTTCGACCAGCGCGTCATTGAAGTCGCTTTTGTTTTGCCGGAGCTCGGGGAAAGGCGTTGCAATTACGACCTTGCGGCCTTCGCGCTGCCAGCGCCGGATGGCCTTCTTCGCTTGTGTAACAGCCTGTGCCTTCCGGGGGTCATCATCTGGGCAGGCGACGATAAGGCGGTCAAGCGGCACGGTGGCAAGGTTTGCCTGCCCGATGACGCCACAGATCGCCCAAGTCTCATAGCCTGTCGCAGACCATAGACTAAGGGCAGTCTCCGGGCCTTCCGCGATGATCAACGGGCCGTTAGCACCGACGCCAAACTTTGCGGCAGCCCCCTTCACCGGCCCGAGGCTGAGTTTGATCTTGCGACCTTCCGAATTGGCGATGGCGCTTCCGTCAGGGTTGAGCCTGATCCGCTGCAGGGCCGAGAAGCTGCCCTCCGACTGATCCAGCCGGACGAGCAATTCCTTTGTCGTGCGGGACCAGCGCAGCCGGTCGGGCCATTCCGGCGGGTCGATGCCGCGGGCGCGAAGGTAGGTTTCTGCAGGCGTACCGTTAATGGGAACCCCAGCGTCCCATAGGCTCTTCGCGCGAGCGCGCTTTGCTTCGGTCTCATCCGGCACCGCTTCGTGCGCTGCGGGCTTCGGCCTAGAATGAAACCCGGGCGGGTGGCCGTCGGCGTCTCCGAGCCAGTTTCGGGCCCAAGCAAGAGCCTTCTTGAAGCTGAGCCGATGCTCGCGCTGGATGAGGTCGAAGGCATCGCCACCCTCGCCCGCTTCGTGGTCGAACCAAAGTCCACGCTTTGCCGCTGTCAGCTCAACAGAAAAACTTCCACGCGTGCCCCAGCGGCGTTCGGCGCCGGTGGAGAGGCGAGAGTTATGGGCACCGAGCAGGTATTCGAAAAGCTCTTCCGTGCGGCTCTTGAGCTCGTTACGGATGTCGTCAAGGTCGTGCTTCATCGTGCGAAATCCTTGTTTCGCCGAGCACGCCTATTGCGCTAACCATCAGAATTTGCTAAGTAATTGCTGTTCATGACACTGCAAAGCACGGTTCCGGCTCGTCGCGCAAATCGGCGGGCCGGATGTTATTTGGTGGGGGGGTTGGTCTTGTATGTGTTGCCGCCATCAATCCCACGGCGACGCTCCCATACTTCGAGATCGCTCTGTTTCCAGCGGCTGCAACCGGCAGAGAGACGGTGGCTTTTCGGAAAGTCCCCGGCGTGCGCCCAGCGCCAGATCGTGGTGCGTGAAACTCCGTAGCGCTTCGCCAGTTCGCGATCAGAGAAGAAGTAGTCAGGCATTGAAAGCTCCTGTCGCGGGCCAAATCAAGTTGGAGCGGCCCGTTGCAGGAATGGGATTAAGACGCAGGGGGAGTAGCCCTCGACCCCAATCAAACAATTAGTTGGCTGGGTCCGGCAGGAGCGCTGCTTCAACCGCTGCTGCCTTCGCGGCAAAATCGTTTTGTGCTTGCTGAATGAGAGCCTCAAAGCGTTCCCGAGGCGGAAGGTCGTTGGTAAGCTTGAACACATAGGGCCATTTTTGGAATGCATTCCGCAGATCGCGATGCTCTGCATACACCCTGAGCATGGTCGCTTCTTTTGGCATTTCGATGAAGGCACGCATGCTGGCAAAGACAATACCGATGGCACTCATGGGTGGAAAGTGCCCCAACTTGCTGAGCGTCGCCTTGCTGCATGTGGCGGTCATCGACGTGACCTCGGCGAGGGTATGAACCAGACCACAGAACAACGTATTTCGGTCAGTCTCGAATGGTCGCCCGGGGTCGTCGGCTGGGATAAGGCGCTCCATCAAGACGTCATAGGCCAAGTGCCGGACGTCGAACGAACGAAGCTGCCCCATCAGGACGCCGACACACATTTTCTTCGCCAGATAGTCGTGCGCCAAGGCGCTGTCTCTGATTAATGCCCGGATCGCAGTAACGTCATCGGCAGTTGGCCCATAACGAACCAACGACGGTGCGGGATAGAGCCCGGCCCCGGGCGGCGAAGTTTCGACGAAAACCGGCCGGAGATGCATGTCTATATCCGCTAACTCGCGATGGATCTCTGGCAGGAAGACAGCGTCGCCGACCACTTTTCGGGAGATGACCTGACAGGCATAGTCAATTGCAACCGCGATGGCGTGCCGGTCCATGTTACGAGCCCGTTCTGCGGCTGAGAGCCACAACCTTGCCGGACTTTTTGCCTAGAAGAAAGTCGGCCCAGTCGGCCATCATGGCGCGCCTTCGCTCCACCATGTCGCTCCGCCGATAGGCGCGCTCAACTTCGGAGCCGACCTGATGGGCCAGCGCAATTTCAGCCATCTCGCGCGGGTAAGTCGTTCTTTCCGCAGCCCAATCACGAAACGTGGAGCGGAGACCATGCGGGACCGCCGGGCGACTGGACTTGGCATCGAGATAACCGGGACCGCCGTTCGCCAGCGCCTCTGCGTGCATGCGCCGCATGACGGCAGAAACGGTCGCGTCAGAAAGGGGGCCGCCCCTTGCAGCGGGAAAGACCAGCGGGCTGCCATCGTGGCGCGGCAAGGCGCTCAACAGGTCCAGCGCGGGCTTGCTCAATGCCACCCGATGCTCGCGGCGGGCTTTCATGCGCGAGGCGGGAACGGTCCATATGCCCTGATCAAGATCGATTTCGTCCCAGCGGGCACCGCGCGCCTCACCTGATCGCGCTGCCGTGAGCACTTGGAAGGTAAGCGCCTTGGCTGTTATGCCGTCACGTTTGAGCAGTTCTGAATACCAGCCGCTCACGGCAGTGAGCGCAAGCGCACCATGGTTCTCGACCTTTGCCACTTTGCCGGGCTTGGGGAGAACCGCGTCCAGATTGCCTTTCCAACGCGCTGGGTTGTCCCCGTCACGATGTCCGGCAACGGTTGCCCATGCCAGCACCCTCTCGATGCGCCCTCTGACCCGGTCAGCCGTCTCGGTTTTCGTCCGCCATATCGGTTCGAGGACACGCAGAATGTCTGCCATTACGATGTCGGCAACCTGCATGGGCCCGATGGCGGGGCTGGCGTAGGTCGCAAGTGTCGAGCGCCATTGCGCGGCGTGCTTGGCGCTTTTGAACTCAACGCTCTTGCTCGGGAGATATCTTGCGGCGGCCTCGTCAAAGGTCAGGCCGCGCTTCTGGGAGATCACCAATTGTGCTTTGGCCGAACGCTTGGCCTCGATAGGGTCGATGCCGTTGCGGATGTCTTCGCGGATCAGACGGGCCTTATCCCGGGCTGCGGCAAGTGACACTTCTGGATATGGCCCAAGCCCGATCTCGCGGGTCTTGGGTCCGACGGCCGTTCGCAGCACCCATGAGGCGGCGTTGCTGGGCGTGATCTGCAGCCTGAGGCCGGCCACGCCGCCAACTGGTTTCTGCACATTTCCGCCATGGCCGGGATGGGTCAGGCGCTTAACATCCAGCGCCCCCAACTCGCGTGCACGCTTAGGCATTTTTTCGCCCCCGATCTTACCCCCGATAAAAGGAGGATATTGCATGCAATCGGATGAGACAAGATGGAAATGGCGGAGGGATCAAAACGGGCTCATCTTATTGATATCGCGTTACTAATCGAAATGTCGTGCGACAAGGTGGAACCTAACGGAGGCGGCCTTCCTCTCCGCCATCGACCAGCGCGGCGCCATGGGCGCGCAGGGCCAGACGCGCGACAGCCTCGCCCTGATGGTCAAGGAACTGGTCAAGTGGAACGTCGACCCTGAAGTCCTGTTCAAGATGGTCGGCATGGGGCCCGACGAGACCTACGACCTCCGCACCGCCGACGATCTTTATCTCGCCCGCGTTGCCCTGCCACCCACGCCCACTGCCGGCTGGATCACCGACCTGCCGAGCGCCGTGCGCAACGTCTGCGCCAGGCTCCTTGCGGTCGACGAGCGCGCCAGTCCGATCGAGATGATCGATCGCTTCCTGTCCGGATGGACGCCGCAGATCGGCAGGACCGCCCTGCTAGGCCCCATCTCGGGCTACACACTCGGCGACCGGCTGCTCGACATCGGCAACTGCGCCATCACCGACAAGTCAGCCGCCACCGACGGCGAGTACGAGATCGCGCTCTACTTCACCCCTGGTATCGACGGCACCAATGCTCCGGGAACCAGCTTCTTCAACCGGCAGAACGGCTGGTCGAGCGCGGGCACCGGCGGCAACCCGCTGAAGCGCATCCTGCAGAAGGGCGCGCTCAACCACTACTTCCTGCCCCTCGGCGTCGATCTCGATTCCCCTGATCTGCCGGGCGAGGCAGCCATCGACCGCAACCGCTACAACCTGCGCCTGCCGCCGCTGCTGCCGACAATGACCAAACAGCTCGGCGTCGATGCCACCACGCCGACGTCGCGCGTCTCGCATGTCGGCAACGTCTGGGTCTTCGAGCGCGTCGGCACCGCTGAACTCTACACCACCGCAACCGCCGATCGCGGCCTCGGTCGCACCCTGACATCGACGATCGACAACGGCGGTTCGTTCTTTCGCCAGGGCACCTACGACGATACCGGCGCGAGCTTCATGAGTCTCGGTTTCATCGAAGGCGACGCCAGCGCCGTCATCGACATCATCGCCATCAACGCCCCTGGAGTAGCCGCTACCCCCGACCAACTCCGGACCATGAGCTCCATCGCCTGCGCGGCAAGGTTCCTGACCAGCACGCTGACCTGCAGTTGAAGTGGTCGTCGAGGCTGCCCGGTCCTGCTCGGCCCCTACGGCGCCGGCGATCCCGGCACTGCCGGTATCGACACGCCGGAACAACTTGCGCAGGTGCCGGACGGCTTTTCCGGATACATCTGGACCAACAAGATCGAAGCCATAGGACCGCTTGCCACCGATCGCTTCAAACAAAGACGAAATAACTAGCGAGTGTGGCGTTGGCGCCCATCGACGCCCATATCCGCCCAGCGTATAGCTCGCGGTGATTTAGTCGACGTCCCTCCCCCTTCCGGAATCACCCCAGATGCCCTCCGGCGTCCTGCTTTCGCTCGTTGCCTACCTGCTTTATTCCTGCTGTGACGCCATCATCAAGGGCTTCGGCACGGGCCTCTCTCCCTTCGAGATTGCTTTCTGGACATCGCTGTTTTCGTTCCTCCCGGCCATCTTCACCAAGCCCAAGGGAGAACATTGGCGGCATGCCTTCCGGATGCACCATCCCTGGCTGGTGAACCTGCGCTCGCTGTCGGGCCTCATCGGCAACCTGGCGATCATCTACGCCTTCACCCGCATTCCGCTGGCCGAAGCCTATTCCATCGCCTTCCTAGCCCCCATCTTCGTGGTGGGGCTGTCGGTGATGTACCTGGGCGAGAAGGTCAGCTGGCAGCGCTGGGTCTTCCTCGGCGCCACGTTCGCGGGCGTGCTGCTGGTGGTGCGGCCGGGCTTCCGCGAGCTTGAACTGGGCCACCTGATGGCGGTCGTCGCCGCCGTAATGGGCGGTATATCCACCACGGTGCTGCGCAAGGTGGCCCCGGTGGAGAAGCGCGTCACCCTGCTGGGCCTGCCGCTCGGCTACGTCGTGCTGGTCAATGGCGTGCTGATGCTGTCGATCCCCGGGATGTTCACCTGGCCGACCTGGGAACAGTTTGCGCTGCTG
>CAMDAL010000183.1 GCA_945888565.1 Devosia equisanguinis
ACACGGCGACCGGGTCGTCGCCATCTGCGGGCCGGGCGACTATATCGGCGAGCTGAGCTTCCTCTCGGGCAACCCCGCCACCGCCAACACCACCGTGGTGAAGCCGTGCCGGGCGTTGGTATTCGATCAGGCCAAGCTGACGGCCGCCATCGCGAACGACGCTCAGCTGCGACGGACGCTAGACAGCGCCCTCAACAAGAACCTCGCCGGCAAGCTGAGCCGCTCCAACAACCAGAGGCCAGCGGCCGAGCGCACCGCCTAGGACCGCGTCAAGAAGAGTCGCAGACTTTTCCGGGTCGAAAGCCTGACCACTCAAAAAGCCATAGCGGCTCCGCGGTGGCAGAGACTTGCGGAATCTCGGGGCTGGCTTTATTTCCCCGCCATGACCGAGCTCGCTGCTACCGCCCCCGCCGACACCATCCTCATCATCGATTTCGGATCGCAGGTGACCCAGTTGATCGCGCGCCGCTTGCGCGAGACCGGCGTCTATTGCGAAATCCACCCGTTCCAGTCGGCTGGCGAGGCGTTCACGCGGCTGAAGCCGAAGGGCGTGATATTCTCGGGCGGGCCAGCATCGGTCACCGACGAGGGCTCGCCGCGGGCGCCGCAGGCGGTGTTCGACAGCGGCGTGCCCATCCTCGCCATCTGCTACGGCCAGCAGACGCTGGCGCTGCAGCAGGGCGGCGTGGTCGAGGGCGGCCACGCCCGCGAGTTCGGCCGCGCCGATGTCGAGATCAAGGAAGCGTCGCCGCTGTTCGAGGGCTTCTGGGAGGTCGGCGGCCGCTATCCGGTGTGGATGAGCCATGGCGACCGTGTCACCGAGCTGCCCGCGGGCTTCAAGGTGGTCGGGACGTCCGAGAACGCCCCGTTTGCCATCGCGGTGAACGAGGAGCGCCGCTACTACACCACCATGTTCCACCCCGAGGTGGTGCACACCCCAGATGGCGGCAGGCTGCTGCAGGCCTTCGTGCACAACATCGTGGGGCTGAAGTCCGACTGGACCATGCACGCCTACCGCCAGCGGGCGATCGAGAAGATCCGTGCGCAGGTGGGCCAGGGCCGGGTGCTGTGCGCGCTTTCCGGCGGCGTCGATAGCTCGGTGGCGGCGATCCTGATCCACGAGGCGATCGGCGACCAGTTGACCTGCGTGTTCGTCGACCACGGCCTGCTGCGGATGAACGAGGCCGAAGAAGTGGTCTCGATGTTCCGCGACCACTACAATATCCCGCTCGTGCACGTGGATGCCGCCGACCGGTTCATCGGCGCGCTCGAGGGCGAGGCGGACCCGGAGACCAAGCGCAAGACCATCGGCCGGCTGTTCATCGAGGTGTTCGATGAGGAGGCCAGGAAGATGGGCGGCGCCGATTTCCTCGCCCAGGGCACGCTCTACCCGGACGTGATCGAGAGCGTCAGTTTTTCGGGCGGCCCGTCGGTGACGATCAAGTCGCACCACAATGTCGGCGGCCTGCCCGCCAAGATGAAGATGCAGCTGGTCGAACCCTTGCGCGAACTGTTCAAGGATGAGGTCCGCGCGCTGGGCCGCGAACTCGGCCTGCCCGAGCGCTTCGTCGGCCGCCACCCGTTCCCGGGGCCGGGCCTTGCGATACGCCTTCCGGGCGGGGTGACCCGCGACAAGCTCGACATCCTGCGCCGCGCCGACGCGATCTACCTCGATGAAATCCGCAAGGCCGGCCTCTACGACAAGATCTGGCAAGCCTTCGCGGTGCTGCTGCCGGTGCAGACAGTCGGCGTGATGGGCGACGGCCGCACCTACGAGTTTGTCTGTGCCCTGCGCGCCGTGACCTCGGTCGACGGCATGACGGCGGACTTCTTCCCCTACGACATGAACTTCCTCGGCCGCGCCGCTACCCGCATCATCAACGAGGTGCGCGGCATCAACCGGGTCGTCTACGACGTGACGTCGAAGCCGCCGGGCACGATCGAGTGGGAATGACGGAGCGGCGCTGAGCGCCATTCGACCGCCGCGCGTCTTCCGTCGGAAACCCCCGGATGCGTTTGCATTCAGGGGGCCACATGCATATGTTGCGCGCCAATCTGAACGCCTGAACGAAAGCCACTGGATGTCCAACGAGAATTTCAGCCGCGAGATCGACGAGGAGTTGCGCAGCGACCAGATGCGCAACCTGTGGAAGAACTTCGGGCCCTGGCTGATTGCCGCCGCGGTTGTTCTGGTGCTCGGCGTCGCCGGCTGGGAAGGCTGGCAGTGGTGGACCAACTCCAATTCGGCCCGCTCGTCGGACCAGTTCTACAACGCGCTGTCGCTCAGCGAAGGGGCCGATGTCGCCGCGGCGCAGCAGGCGCTCGACGACCTCGAGGCCACCGGCACTGGCGCCTACCCGACGCTGGCGCGCTTCCGCGAGGCAGCGCTGCTGGTGAAGGACGGCAAGACTGCCGAGGCGACCGCCGCCTATGACGCGATCGCCACGACCGAGACCAACACCAATATCCGTGCGCTGGCGCTGGTGCTCGCCGCCTATACGCTCGTTGATGGCGGCAACGTGGCGCAGGTGGAGCAGCGCGTCTCCGGCCTCGTCGCGCCCGAGAATCCGATGCGCAACGCCGCCCGCGAAGCACTGGGCCTGACAAAGTACCAGACCGATGACTACGTGGGCGCCCAGGCTGACTTCGAAGCCGTGCTGGCCGATCCGGCTGTCTCGCGCGAAGCCCAGTCCCGGCTGCAGATCTACGTGGCCCAGCTGAAGTCCCTCGGCGCCGGTGCCCCCGCCGTCGAAGCGACGCCCGCCGCCGAGGCTCCGGCCGCTGACGCTGCCCCTGCCATGGAGGCTGCTCCTGCGATGGAAGCTGCCCCGGCGATGGAGGCTGCCCCTGCCATGGAGGCCGCCCCCGCTATGGAGGCTGCTCCGGCGATGGAAGCTGCGCCTGCGATGGAAGCCGCTCCTGCGATGGAGGCCGCGCCCGCCGTGGAAACTCCTGCCGAGCCCGCCGCTACCGACGCTACCACCCCGGCCGCCCCCGCGGCCGATGCGCCCGCGAACTGATCGCAGACGCAAGAGATCGGCGCGTGCTAAGGGAGGTCGCAGACCTTCCCCTGGCGCGCGCCACCAACCAATGAGGCCGACATGAGTGTTACCGTCGCCATTGTCGGGCGTCCCAACGTCGGCAAATCCACCCTGTTCAACCGGCTGGTGGGCAAGAAGATCGCGCTGGTCGACGATACGCCGGGTGTGACCCGCGATCGCCGCGAGGCCGATGCCCGCATCGCCGACCTGCATTTCAAGGTGCTCGACACCGCCGGTTACGAGGACCGCACCGACGGCTCGCTCGAAGACCGGATGCGCCAGCAGACAGAGATGGCGATCCAGGATGCCGACGTCATCCTGTTCATGTTCGATGCCCGTGCCGGGGTGACGCCGCTCGACGAGCGGTTCGCCCAGGTGCTGCGCAAGGCCGGCAAGGAAGTCCACCTCGTCGGCAACAAGGCCGAGAGCAAGGCGGCTGCGCCCGGCCTGATGGAGGCCTATTCGCTCGGCTTCGGCGAACCGATCGCGCTTTCGGCCGAGCATGGCGTCGGCATGTCCGACCTGCATGCCATCGTGTCGAAGGCGGTGGATGCCGCGGCCGAACGCGCCGAGGCCGCTGCCGCTGCAGATACGGCTGCCTATGCCGACCTGATTCCCGAGGTCGACGTCGACCTGCCCGAGGACGACGGCACGACCGAAGAGGGCCCGACCGCCCGCTGGAACCCCAAGCGTTATCTCAACGTCGCGATCATCGGCCGACCGAATGCCGGCAAGTCGACGCTGATCAACCGCATGGTGGGCGAAGAGCGTCTGCTGACCGGCCCCGAGGCCGGCATCACCCGCGATTCGATCCTCGTGCCGTGGGAGTACGAGGGCCGGACGATCAACCTCGTCGATACCGCCGGCATCCGTCGCAAGGCGCGGGTCGAGGGCAAGCTCGAGAAGATGGCGGTGGGCGATTCGCTCCGCTCGCTCCAGTACGCCGAAGTGGTGGTGCTGCTGCTCGACGCGCAGATCCCGTTCGAAAAGCAGGACCTGGCGCTGGCGGACCTCGTAGAGCGCGAGGGGCGCGCCCTGGTGATCGCGCTCAACAAGTGGGACCTGATCGAGGACAAGAACGCCAAACTGGCCGAACTCCGCGAGGAATGCGAGCGCCTGCTGCCGCAGCTGCGCGGCGTGCCGCTGGTGACGATCTCGGGCCTGCAGGGGCGCAACATCGACAAGCTGATGGCCGCCATCTTCGCCATCGAGCGCAACTGGAACAGCCACTTCTCGACCGCCAAGCTGAACCGCTGGCTCGGCGCCATGACCGAGAGCCATCCGCCGCCGGCCGTCTCCGGCCGCCGCCTGAAGATGCGCTACATGACGCAGGCCAAGATCCGTCCGCCGAGCTTCATCGTCTTTGCGACCCGGCCTGATTCAGTGCCCGCGTCCTACCAGCGCTACCTGGTCAACGGCCTGCGCGAAACCTTCAACCTGCAGGGCACGCCGATCCGCCTTTGGCTCCGCGGCGGCAAGAACCCCTTCGACAAGAAGGACTGACCCCCTCCGCTGCATTGCATCACGCTGAACCATCGCTATATTCGCACGTTCCCAAGCGACCCGATGCTGAGTGCGGGGCCGCAACTAGAAGACGACATTGTTCGCCGAAATCCTGATTGTCGCCATCTTGACCCTCGTCAATGGCCTCCTCTCCATGTCCGAACTGGCCGTGGTCTCCTCCCGCCCGGCGCGCCTCAAGGTGCTGGCTGCCGAAGGCAAGCGCGGCGCCCAGGTGGCACTGAAGCTGCAGGAGAACCCGGGCAAGTTCCTCTCCTCGGTGCAGATCGGCATCACGCTGGTCGGCGTGCTGTCGGGCGCCTTCTCTGGCGCCACGCTGGGTGACCGGCTGGGCCTGACGCTGGTTGGCGCCGGCGTCGATGCCGGCCTCGCCATGCCGCTGGGCGTCGGCATCGTGGTGGTGATCATCACCTACCTGTCGCTGATCATCGGCGAACTGGTGCCCAAGCAGATCGCGCTGCGCGATGCCGAAGGCGTGGCGGCCCGTGTCGCCCCGCTGATGGCGTTCATCGCCTCGATCGGCGCGCCGATCATCTGGGTGCTGGATGTCTCGGGCAAGCTGGTGCTGCGCCTGCTCGGCCAGAGCGGCGAGTCCGAGGAGCGGGTCACCGACGAGGAGGTGAAGACCATCATCGCCGAGGCCGAGAGCGCTGGCGTGCTGGAAAGCGAAGAGCGTCACATGATCAGTGGCGTCATGCGGCTGGCCGATCGCTCCGCCCGCGGCCTGATGACCCCGCGGCTCGACGTGGAATATGTGGACCTCAGCGACAGCCAGGACGAGATCCTCTCGCAACTGCGCCAGATCCGCCACTCCGTGGTGCCGGTGCAGGATGGCAGCACCGACTCGATCATCGGCGTCATCGTGCGCAAGGATCTGGTCGATGCGTTGTTCACCGGCGAGCCGCTCGACATCCGCGCCATGGTCAAGCCGGCGCCGGTGGTGATGGATCGCTCCAGCGCCATCGATGTGCTGAAAGCAATCCGGGGCTCGGTGGTGCACCTGGCGCTGGTGTTCGACGAGTATGGCCACTTCGAAGGCATCGTGACGCCCGGCGACATCCTCGAGGCCATCACCGGCGCCTTCCAGGAAGAGGAAGGCGAGGGCGAGGCAGCCTTTACGATCCGCCAGGACGGCTCGTTCCTCGTCTCGGGCTGGATGCAGGCCGACGAGTTCGAGGAACGCATCGGCGTGCCGGTGCCCAAGGACGCCAAGTACGAGACTGTCGCCGGCTTCGTGCTGGCCGAGCTCAACCACCTGCCGGTGGTCGGTGAGGTGTTCGAGCGTGGCCACTGGCGTTTCGAAGTCATGGACCTCGACGGCCGCCGTATCGACAAGGTGCTGGTGAGCCGGAAGTAAGGTCAGCCGGGTTTCCGGCTAAGGAACAGGGCAGCATCCTTCTGCACATCGAGAGCGCCACCGCCTGCCGCGAAGGCCGCAGCGATGGCGCTCCGGAACGCCTCCAGCTCGGTATCGCTGGCACGATCGCCGGGCGGATAGGAGGTGAGCGCCATGAACACCACCTCGGCGTCGGTGACGTGCAGGCCGCCCGGGCACACGGTTTTCGTCACGTTGCCGAACGCGGCGCCGAGCAGGCTCTCGGCGCGCTCGTGCCCGAAGGCGACGGCGGCGGGATCGATCGGCGGGCTGCCGAACACGGTGGTGAGCGCATAAAGCTGCTTCAGGTTGCCGGCGCCGTTATTGGTGACCGCCAGCGTGCCGCCCGGCTTCAGCACGCGATGGAGCTCCGCCACCGCCTTCTCCTGATCGGCAACGTGGTAGAGCATGTGCATGGCGATCACCACGTCGAAGCTGGCATCGGCGAAGGGCAGGGCGGTGACATCGGCCTGCTGGCCGGTGACACTGGCAAACCCCAGCGGGGCGCAACGCTCCGTCGCTTCCTTGACCATCCCTTCGGACTGGTCGGCGAGTGTCAGGTGCAGCCCCGCGGGAAAGTGCCCCTCCGATCCGGCCCAGAACCACGCCGGACCGCAGCCAATATCGAGGACGCTGTCACCTGCCGCCAACGGCAGCCGGTCCATCACCCAGGAAAACCACGGCTCGCCAACCGAAAACTCCCGATGCAACCGGGCCCGGGCCGCCAGCTTGCTACTATCCGCGTATTGTTGCGATACACCTGAAGTAATTGCAGACACGCATCCCTCCCAAGACATCAATTGCGAGAAAGCGGTAACATGCCCGATAATGTCTGCAAATGTCGGTAGTGGACACTGATCGACGCCATGCATAATGGACATGGCTCTGAAAGCTGGATCACCTCGATCGCTACATCCGCTGACGCAGGCGGCCAGCTTCTTCTTCACGCTGCTGACCGCTTGGGCGGCCATGGGCTTCCGATCGCCGAAGTTTGCCGTTGCCAGCGAAGTGGTATGGGGCGACGCGACCTAGAGGGCGGTCAGTGCCTGCTTTTCCCAATTGTAGAGCATGCGGTTTTCGGTGAACGACGGCTCGATCATGTCGATCAGGCTGGGGGCGACGGCGGCAGGGCGCGGCAGCGTCTCGGGGTCTTCGCCGGGGACGGCTTTGGCCCGCATGGCGGTGCGCACGGCACCGGGATGGAAGAGGTTGACGCGGACCTGCGACGCTCCAGCGGCCTCGGTGGCGTAGCTTTTGACCAGGGCCTCGAGCGCGGCCTTGCTGGCGGCGTAGAGCCCCCAGAACGGCCGGGCGGACTGGGCCGAGCTCGACGAGACGAACACGGCGCGGCCAGCCTCAGACTGCCGCAGCAGCAGGTCGAGCGAGCGGATCAGGCGATAGTTGGCGGTGACGTTCAGCCCCATCACCTTGTCGAAATCCTTGGGGTCGACATGCGCCAAGGGGCTGAGGCCTGTGAGCATGGCGGCATTGCCGACGAGCCCGTCGAGCCTGCCCCAGCGCTCGAAGATGGCACTGCCGAGCCGGTCGATACCGTCATAGTCGCGCAGGTCGAGCGGCACGAGGGTGGTTGAGCCGCCCAGCGCCTGGATCTCGTCGTCGAGGTCCTCAAGCCCGCCAACCGTTCGCGCTATCGCAATGACATGCGCACCGCGCCGCGCCGCCTCGAGCGCCGCCTGGTAGCCGATGCCGCGCGAGGCGCCGGTGACGAGCACGATCTTGTCGGCGAGGGTGTTGGCGGTCGCGTTGGCGGTCATGCGGAGGTCTCGGATGCTGCGATGCGGGCTTCTAGCGGGCAGGGGCCGCGGAGGGAAGGGGGAGCTTGCCGCAGGGTGCCCCATGGGCCGTTGAGGCGCTCAGTTCCCCAACCACCGAAGTGGGTGATGCAACCACTATGGCCGGGCAGTCCGCCCTTGTGCCCCGCATCGAAGTCAAAGGGGCTAAATGCCCCCTAGCTGGCTTCGCGCATCAGGGAGATGGTCTTGGGGTCGGA
>CAMDAL010000184.1 GCA_945888565.1 Devosia equisanguinis
GCCGCAAAGGCCGAGGCGGACGTGCGAACGACAATCGACACCGCGCGGCTCAAAGGCGCAAATCCCTTCGATGTCATCCTCGCTACCCTCGCCTGAACGCGCCCAGAACGGTCAAAACGCGGCCTGCCGAAGGGGTGGGTAATTACTGCGAATGCCGAGCGGCTCGCGTGCTCCAGATTGGCGATCTCGATCTGTGTCATCGCTCGTTCCCTTGTGACCGCGCCGACTGCTCGGCGTCTTCGGACATTACAATGGGAAATGCGGCGGTTGGTTCCGCGATGACTTCGCTGAGAAGTGGCTTCGAAGTTCGGGTGCTATTCTACGCGGACGACATCTACCGATTGCTTGGCGCGATGCTGGCCGGAGGTGCGGAGCACGCCGACGATGGGGGAGACGTCAGAGTAATCCCGGCCGTTGCCGATAGTGATGTGGTCGGGGCCTGCAAGCATGGCGTTGGTCGGGTCGAACTCAAGCCAGCCGGCGTGCTGCCCGCACCAGACACGGACCCAGGCATGCATGGCGTCGGCACCCTCGAGGCGCGGCTTGCCCTTGGGCGGGATCGTGCGGAGGAAGCCGGAAACGTAGCCCGCAGGGATGCCGGCGCCGCGCAGCCCGGCGATCATCACATGGGCGAAATCCTGGCAGACGCCACGCCGGAGCTCGAACGCCTCGATGGCGCCGGTATCCACCCGGGTGGCTTCCTTGTCGTACTTGAAGTCGTGGTGGATGGCGAGGCAGAGGCCGAGAGCCGCGGCCTGGACCGAGGGCGCGCCGGCAATCGCCTCCTGGGCGTAGGCGGTGATCTCGGGGGCGAGCGGGACGCGCGGCGAGGCGGCGAGGAAGTGGTGCGGGCTCTCCGGGGCGAGCGACCAGAGGCCGGCGATCTCCTGCTTCAGGCCGTCGAGGCTGGGCGACAGGTCGGCGGGGGCTTGGATGTCCTCGACCTGCACGCGGGCAGTCAGTCGGACGTCCAGGTGATCGTGGTACCCGGTATAGGCGATGGTGGTGACGGTGTTGCCGAAGAAATCGGTGAAGGTCGTCTCCTGCTCGGGGCGCGGATCGAAGCGGAGCGAGGATGCGATGACCCGCTGCACCCCCGGGATGGAGACGGGGACGACGCGGACCAGGTGCCGGTCGCCATGGACCGAGGCCTCGTAGTCGTAGTGGAGTTCGAGCCGGACATCATACAGCACGGCCCACTCCCTCAGACGAAATACGCGTCGTCGATGAGGCCGGCGAGGTTGCCGATTTCGACGCCAAGCCGGATGAGATGAGCGGTAGTCATGTCCTCGGGCTCGATGACGCGCAGGTCGGTGTGGAGCTGCAGGGCGTGCCGGGCGGCAGCGGAGAGATGGCCCTCCTCGATGCCGCCGGGGAGCCGCTCGATCTGCTCGCGCAACTCGGCGATCTGGAAGCGAACCGAGCGAGGGTTCAGCGGATCGAGCACCAGCAGGTCGACATAGGAGCTGGCGCCGGAGCTCACTGCGTAGCGGCGGCGATGCGTCATAACGCTGTCGCCGATCTCGAGCAGCATGTCGAGCGAACCGTCGGGCGCCTCCTTGCGGGTCAGCCAGCCGACGATGCCGGCGATCTGGATGCCGCGTTCCAGCCGTCGGCCGATCTCGAGGAAGCGCCAGCCAGCGAAGCGGTACATGTTCTCGTGCACGAGGCCGGAGAAGCCGGCAAGCTTGCGCAGCAGCACCGTCATGGCTCGGGTGGCGTCGTCGCCGGGCTCGACACGGGCGGCGAAGCTGCGGGCGGTCTTGCGCAGATCGGTCAGCGCCAGCCAGCCATCGGGCGAGAAACGGTCGCGGATCTGGCCGGCGCTGTTGACGGCGCTCTCGATGGCGGCGAGCAGTCCGGCGGGCAGGCCCTTGCTGGCATCGACACCGAGGGTTTCGAGGTAGGCCCGGGTGTCCTTGAGGATGGGCACGTCGGGGTTCGAGACTTCGGCGAGGCGGGCATTGTAGGCGCGCAGGATGCGGACCGTGGCCTCGCAACGCTCGGCGTAGCGGCCCAGCCAGATCAGGTTGTCGGCAGCGCGGCTCGGCAGGCTGCCGGCGGAGACGCGGACCAGCTTGCCGCCCTCCTGCGCCATCAGCGAGACGCGCTCGACCGGCTTGTCGCTCACCACCCAGACGTCGGCAGCCTGGCCGCCGCGCTGCATGGCGATGGCCGCGGTATCGGAGGTGGAGCCGACGCGGGCGAAGCCGCCGGGCATTATGGTCCAGCCGTCGCGGGTGCGGGCGGCGTAGACGCGCAGCGTGATGGGCCGCGGCTGCAATGTACCACCGACATAGACGGGGGCGGTCGAAAGCCGGACCGGCTCCTGCCCGACGAAGCTGCCACCGTCCTCGGCGAGCTGCTTCAGCAGGTGGTCGCGCTGCTGCTTGCCCAGGTCCTGCCCGAGCACGGTGCCCTTGGGATCGTCGATGGCGAGGCCGGTGGAGAAGGCGGAACCGACCATCATGGCATCGAAATTGTCGATGACGTGCCGGCGCTCGGTCGACTGGCCGCACCACCAGGTGGCGATGGTGGGAAGGATCAGGTCGTTGCCGGTCAGCGCCCGGCTGAGGTTGGGCATGAAGGCCGCAAGCGCGCGGGTTTCGAGGATGCCGGAGCCGAGCGCGTTGACCATGGAGATCGAGCCCTGGCGCAGCGCCTCGGTCATGCCCGGGGTGCCGATATGGCTGTCGGTGCGCAATTCGAGCGGATCGGCGAAGCTGGCATCGAGGCGACGCCAGAGAACGCTGATCGGCTTGTTGCCGGAGACGGTGCGGACCATCACCTGGCCGTTTTCGACCAGCAGGTCCTCGCCCTCGAGCAGCATGAAGCCGAGGTAGCGGGCGATGTAGGCGTGCTCGAAATAAGTTTCGTTGTGGATGCCGGGGGTCAGGATGCCGACACGGCCATCGCCGTCGCTGGCAATGCCGTTCAGCGCGTCGCGGAAATCGCGGAAGAAGCCGGCGAGGCGATGCACATGCAGCTTGCCGTATATATCGGACAGGGCGCGGGTGGTGGCGACGCGGTTTTCGAGGGCGAAGCCGGCGCCGGAAGGGGCCTGGGTGCGGTCGCCGAGTACCCACCAGCCGCCGTCGGGGCCGCGACCGAGTTCGAAGGCGCAGAAATGCAGGAAATGCCCGGAGGCCGGCTTGATGCCGACCATGGGGCGGAGAAACTCCTCGTTGCGGGCGATCAGTTCGGGCGGCAGCAGGCCGCGGCGGACGAGATCGTTGTTGCCGTAAATGTCGGCGACGATCCGCTCGAGCAGTTCGGCGCGCTGGGTGAGGCCGGCGGTGATGGTGGCCCACTCGGTTTCGTCGAGGATCAGCGGCAGGTGGGCGAGGGGCCAGGCGCGCTCCTTGCCCTCGGCGCCATCATACTTGCGGTAGAAAACGCCGGCGTCGCGCAGGTACTGGTCGGCGCGCTCGAAGCGGGTCGCCATCTCCTCGTGGCCGAGATCGTCGAGGCCCTCGATGAGGCCGGTCCACGCTGGGCGGATCGTGCCATCGGGACCCACCATCTCGTCGGGCACGCCAGGGATCAGCCGGTAATCGGCCACAAGGCTGGGGGCCCTGCGCTTTCTGGCCGACTGACGCTGATTCCGCTTTTCCATGGGATACTAGCGAATATGGCAAGGCGCTGGAATCGCAAGGGGGATTTCGACTGGATGGTCAAAATTCGAATACAAGTTGCTGGCGCGCGAGCCGAAGGGCCCGCGGGCCACGCGGCCTCGGGTTGATGGGCAGTGAAGCGGGGCCGGCGAGGTCTGGTCCTCGCAGCGGTTGGTCCGCAATATGTATGAGGCTCGCGCCTCGCCGGCCGATCGGGGTTTTGGGCTTATGGTACCGCGACCCGGGAGCATCCCGTGCCGCATCGCGAAAAGCGCGGGTGGCCTGGCAACCCGGGCGACCCGGCATTGACCACCTTCCCCAGCCGCCTCATGCATGGCGGCCTTGCTCCCCTGGGCGGCTCCGCATTGGGCCACCCGTGCGTTGCTAGCGGCTTGGCCAGCGAACTGGCCCATGCCGAGGTACTTTTGGCCTGGCCCGGAACGACTCCCGAGCCACCCAACCTCCCCCGCACCAACCACTCGTCATGATCTCGCTTCGGTGCGCGGGACGGAGGGAGAATCGCATGGGGCTGGGGAGCGGGGATAAGTTGGGGTCAGATTCCTGCTAAGCGGTTGAGTTTGTTGCTCCCCTCTTCCGCCTGCCGGCACCTTCTCCCGTAAACGGGAGAAGGGTCGCATGGGACACTGGCGGCGCCACCTGCCGGGTCTCTCTCGCCGGCAAAGGCGCCGTCTATAGCGGGATGCGCATGTCGAGGGTCAGGGGGTACTCGGCGGACTGGTCGGTGGGGCGGGGCCAGAAGGTGCCGGGTGTGTGGTGGGCGGGGACGAAACGGGCGAGGCGGCGGGCTTCAGCTTCGTTGCCGTTGACCGGGAAGGTTTCGTAGTTGCGACCGCCCGGATGCGCCGTGTGATAGGTGCAGCCGCCGATCGAGCGATCCGACCAGGTATCGTAGATGTCGAAGGTCAGCGGTGCGTTGACGGGCAGCACCGGGTGCATGCCGTTGGCCGGGTGCCAGGCCTTGTAGCGCACGCCGGCGACGGCGACGCCGGCTTCGCCGGTGGCCGTGAGTGGCACTTCGCGCTGGTTCACGGTGACGCGGTAGCGGCCTGGGTTCAGGCCTTCGAGCTTCACTTGAAGCCGTTCAACCGATGAATCAACGAAGCGCACGGTGCCGCCGATGGCGCCGGTTTCGCCCATGACGTGCCAGGGTTCGAGCGCCTGGTTGAGGGTGAGCTTCATGCCCTGGTACTCGACCTCGCCGCAGAACGGGAAGCGGAACTCGAGCTGGGCGGCGAACCATTCGGGATCGATATCGAAGCCATGGGTCTTGAGGTCGGCGAGAACGTCGAGGAAATCGGCCCAGACGAAGTGCGGCAGCATGAAGCGATCGTGCAGCGTGGTACCCCAGCGGGTGAAGGTGCCCTCCTTGGGGGCCTTCCAGAACCGGGCGATCATGGCGCGGACCAGCAGTTGCTGGGCGAGGTTCATGCGGGCGTTGGGCGGCATCTCGAAGCCGCGGAACTCGACGAGGCCGAGGCGGCCGGTAGGGCCGTCGGGCGAGTAGAGCTTGTCGATGCAGATTTCGGCGCGGTGGGTGTTGCCGGTGACGTCGACGAGGAGGTTGCGGAACAGCCGGTCGACCAGCCATGGGTGCGGCGGGGTGCCCTCGCCGGGCAGCGGGACCTGGCGGAGGGCAATTTCGAGTTCGTAGAGGCTGTCGTGGCGCGCCTCGTCGACGCGCGGCGCCTGCGAGGTCGGCCCGATGAAGAGGCCGGAGAACAGGTAGCTCAGCGAGGGATGCTGCTGCCAGTGCAGCACCAGGGACTTCAGCAGGTCCGGGCGGCGGAGGAAGGGCGAGTCGGACGGCGTCGCCCCGCCGACGACGACATGGTTGCCGCCGCCGGTGCCGGTGTGCTTGCCATCGATCATGAATTTGTCGGCGCCGAGGCGGGAGGCGCGGGCCTCCTCGTAGACGGCGGTAGTGGTGGCGACGCATTCCTCCCAGCTCGAGGCGGGATGGATGTTCACCTCGATGACGCCGGGATCGGGCGCGACGCGGATGACGTTGAGGCGCGGATCGTAGGGCGGGGCGTAGCCTTCGACGTGAATGGGCAGGTCGATGGTCTTTGCGGCCTCCTCGGCCGCCGCGATCAGCTCGAGATAATCCTCGACGGTCGAGACCGGGGGCAGGAAGACGCAGAGGCGGCCTTCGCGCAGCTCGACAGTGATGGCGGTGCGCACCACCGAGTCGATCTCGTCAAGAACCTGTTCGGTGCGCTCCTGGTTGGCGGTGGGGTCGGCGGTGAAGCTCGAGGGTTGGTTGTGGTGGCCGACGCGGACCTCGACCTTGTGCTTCAGCAACTCCTCGACCTCGGGCAGGTCGGCGACGGCGATCAGCGGATCACGCGGCACGACATGCGGGTAGGCGGTAGCGGCGACGTGCTTGAGCGAACTGAGCGGCAGGCGATAACCGACGGGCGAGTCACCGGCGGCGAGGAACAGCTTGCCGCGGCGGGTGCGCCACTTCTCGGTGATCCAGCGGTTGGTGCGCGAGGGCAGGGCGTTCCAGCGCTGCACCGGCAGCACGTAGCCGGTGGGATTGTTGAGGCCGTGGTCGAACACCTTGGCCATGCGCGAGCGGGCCTCGGGATCGGCCAGTTCGGAATTGGCGGGATCGACGTTCGGCGGCAGGCGGGCTTCCTTGACCAGCCAGTCACCGGGGTCCTCATAGGCGGGATCGATGGTTTCGGTGCCGACGCCGAGGTTGTTGGCGATCTCGACGAGGAGGCGCTGGTCATCGCCGGGCTTGGCGGCAGTCGGGATGCCTTCGTGGGCGAAGTACTTCTCGTCGCGCCAGACCGGCTGGTTGTCGCGGCGCCAGTAGAGCGAGAAGGTCCAGCGCGGCAGGGTTTCGCCGGGATACCACTTGCCCTGGCCATAATGCAGCAGGCCGCCGGGGGCGAAGCGCTCGCGCAGGCGGCGGATGAGGTCATCGGCCTTCTGCCGCTTGGTGGGACCGACCGCGTCGGCGTTCCACTCGCCGGCCTCGAAATCGTCGATGGAAACGAAGGTGGGCTCGCCGCCCATGGTGAGGCGGACGTCGTGCTTGATGAGGTCGGCATCGACGGCGCGGCCGAGCGCGTTGAGGCGATCCCAGCTTTCGTCGGAGAACGGCTTGGTGATGCGCGGATGTTCGGCGACCCGGCTCACCCGCATGTCGAAATCGAAGGTGGTGTTGACCTGGCCGGTGGCCGAGAACGCCCCGGTGATCGGGGCGGCGTTGCGGTAGTGCGGGGTGGCGGCGAGCGGGATGTGGCTCTCGCCCGTGAGGAGGCCCGAGGTGGGATCGAGGCCGATCCAGCCAGCGCCGGGGAGGTAGACCTCGCACCAGGCGTGGAGGTCGGTGAAGTCCTTGTCGGTGCCGGCGGGGCCGTCGAGGGCGACGAGGTCGGGCTTCAACTGGATCAGGTAACCCGAGACGAAGCGGGCGGCGAAGCCGAGGTTGCGCAGCGCCTGGACGAGCAGCCAGCTCGAATCGCGGCAGGAGCCCTGCGCGCGGGACAGGGTTTCGTCCGGCTCGAACACGCCGGTTTCGAGCCGGACGATGTAGCCGATCTCGTGCTGGATGCGGGCGTTGAGGTTGGTGACGAAATCGACGGTGCGGATCGGGGCGCGATCGACGCGGTCGAGGAATTTCTGCAGCAGCGGGCCGACGGGCTGCGGCCGCATGTAGATGGAGAGGTCGTCGCGCAGGTCTTCGGGATACTCGAACGGCCAGGTCTCGGCCCGCTCTTCGACGAAGAAATCGAACGGGTTGTAGATGGTCATGTCGGCGACGAGATCGACCTCGATCTTCAACTCGGTGACCGGATCGGGGAAGACGTGGCGAGAAAGGTAGTTGCCGTACGGGTCCTGCTGGACGTTGACGAAGTGGTTGGACGGGGTGACCCGGAGCGAGTGGCTCAGCACTTTCGTCTTGGACTGCGGCGCCGGCTGCAGCCGGATGATCTGAGGGGCGAGGATGACCGGACGGTCGTACTTGTAGTGCGTCAGGTGGTAGATGGCGGCTTTGATCGACATACGGCCGGTTCGCTCTCACTCGGACACAGAAACTTCCCGGCAGCGATGCTAGCTCGCTGTTGCCTGCAGGGATAGCCACTACGCACGACGGCGACCGGAGTTCCTTGGCTACCGTAATTACCCACCCCCTTGTCATCGGGGTAAATCCCTGAATCTCTGGGGCTATGGACAGAGGTGATTTGCAGCAGCTCAGCAAAGAGCAACTGATCGAGTTGGTGCTGCGGCTTCAGCGGCCCGACAAGAATTCGCGCACCTCGTC
>CAMDAL010000185.1 GCA_945888565.1 Devosia equisanguinis
GACCACCCAACCTCCCCCGCACCAACCACTCGTCATGATCTCGCTTCGGTGCGCGGGACGGGGGGAGAATCGCATGGGGGTGGGGCATCAGCATTGCGGATCATCAATGCCATTGCTCGAACCCGCGGGGATAAGTCGTGACCTCCACCCGGATGGTCAGCCCTTTGCAGCCCTGCGGAAATCGCTTTACACTGGGCGCATGGATACAGCGGCAGGATCAGATCGGGCGCTTGCGCAGCAATTGACCATCGTCAATCGCAAGGGGCTGCATGCGCGGGCCTCGGCGCGGTTCGTGCGGACGGCGGAGTGTTTCGAGGCCGAGATCAAGGTGGTGCGCGACGGCACCGCGGTGAACGGCGACTCGATCATGGGCCTGATGATGCTGGGCGCCGGGCCGGGCTCGACCATCCTCGTACAGGCGACCGGCAAGCAGGCCCGCGAGGCGCTCGACGCCATCACCACGCTGGTGAACAACGGCTTCGACGAAGACGCCGACGGCGTCCCCGCCTGAACTCAGCTCGCGAAGGCTGCGGCGCGCAGGTCGTGCAGCGATTCCATCACTGCCGTGCAAAGCGCCGTGATCTCGTCGGACGGATGGACGAGGTCGGGCACCATGATGGTCTGCAGCCCGGCGGCGGCGGCGGCACGAACCCCAGAATGTGAATCCTCGACCGCGAGGCAACTGGTGGGGGCAAGGCCGAGCAGGCTCGTCGCCGTGAGGTAGGGCTCGGGGTGCGGCTTGGGGTTCGTGACATCGTCTCGGGTGACGATGGCGTGGAAGCTCGACAGCAGCCCGGCGGCGTTGAGGTGGCTCAGCGCGTGGGCGGAGCGCGACGAGGTGGCGACGGCGGTGGGGATGCGGCGCGCCTTGAGCTCGGCCAGCAGCTCGTGCACGCCGGCCTTCACCGGGACGGCTTCCTCCATCTTGACGCGCATCTGGATGCGGCACCGCTCGTCGAACATGGTGTAGGGGAACGCCACGCCATAGGCCTCGACGAGGAGGCGGTTGGTGGTCTCGTGGCTGGAGCCGACCATGGCGTGGTGCACGGCATCGGTCATCGTGAAACCGAGCTCGCGGGAGACATCGTAGACGATCTCGCGGAACACAAGTTCGGTATCGAGCAGGGTGCCATCCATATCGAAGACGATGGCGGAGAAGGGCTTTAGCGGCGCAAGCGGGGCGGTGTGGGGCATGGTTGCGATATAGGCGCATTCGGTGACGGATGAAAGTCGGCCGAACGGATGGGTGCTTCAACCCGTGGCGAGTGGCTGCTATCAGGGGGGCCTGATGAGTGTTTTCGACCCCTATCTGATCCTCGGGATCGGCCGGATGGCCCCCGCCACGGAGATCAAGCTCGCCTATCGCCGCAAGGTGCAGGTGGCGCACCCCGATCGCGGCGGTGACGCCGAGGCGTTCGTGCTGGTGGTGAAGGCGTTCGGGCTGTTGTCGGACCCCGATGCGCGACGGCTGTTCGACGAGACCGGGATCATCGACGACGATGCGGTGTCGGGCTACCGGCGCGAGGTGGCGCTTATCCTGGCTGACATGTTCGATGCGGCGGTGGCGACGGCGGTGGCGACGGGGCTGAAGCTCGAGCAGGTGGATTTCATCAAGCAGATGGCGGCGGCGGTGGAAACCGGGCTCGCTGAGGCGCGGGTGAAGCTGCGGCGCATCGACGGTGAGATCGGGGCGCTGCAGGGGCTGCGGAGCCGGATCAGGCGGACGGATGCCGACCGCAACATTTTTGCCGAGCGGGTCGGTGCCCAGGTGGCGGGTAAGACCGCCGAGCACGCGACGATCAAGCGGCGCGTGGCGATGCTGGAAACGGCGCTGGCGGAGCTGGGGAACTATGCCAGCGAGACCGAGCTGATCGCGGCGCTCGAGGCGGATGCGTAGGGGGATTGTTCGTGCAGGTGCGGTGCCTGTGCCGCCCCCTCCACCGCCTTCGGCGGTCCCCCTCCCCCGCTGCGCAGGGGAGGACCCGGTCACCGCCGTGCCCCTGACAATGGCCCGAAACGCCGAGGCCTCCGGGGTCTTCCCCCGTGAAACGGGGGAAGGGGACCATGCGAAGCTAGGGTACTTCGACGTTGCGATATCTGACCAGACTTTACCCCGCACCCAGGACTTCTTTCGAAAGACCCTGCCTCAACAGTATGCTCTAGCCAAAAGTACGTTTATGGAGCGACGCGAATTGCTTCTGTCCTGGGCCAAGGATGAACTGTCGTGGGCGGAAGTGACTCGTCTTCTACAAGTTGATTTTTCCGATGTGCCGTTCTAATGCGCCCCGTCCCAATCCCGCGCTGCATGCGCATCCACCTTAATCGGCACGCTCAACCGTACCGCCGGTTCTGACGCCGTTTCCATCGCCTTCACGATCACCGGGATGGCGGCCGCTTCACCCCCCTCGTCCACCTCGAAGATCAGTTCGTCGTGGACTTGCAGGAGCATCGTGGCGTCGACCTTGGCGGCCTTGAGCGTGCCTTCCATGCGGATCATCGCCCTCCGGATGATGTCGGCGGCGCTGCCCTGGATGGGGGCGTTGATACTGGCGCGTTCGACGAAGGCGCGTTCGGCGGGGTTGTTGCTGCGGGCGTTGGGGAAGTTCACTTTTCGGCCGAAGATGGTTTCGACGTAGCCGTCTTCCTTCACCTTGCGGCGCTGGGTGGCCATGTAGTCCTGGATGCCGGGGAAGCGGGCGAAGTAGGTCTTGATGTACTCGCCGGCTTCGGAGCGCTCGATGCCGAGCTGGTTGGCGAGGCCGAAGGCCGAGATGCCATAGATGATGCCGAAATTGATCGCCTTGGCGCGGCGGCGGATCTCGCTCGGCATGCCTTCGACGGGGACGCCGAACATTTCGGACGCCGTCATGGCGTGAATGTCGAGGCCTTCCTCGAACGCATCCTTCAGCGCCTGGATATCGGCGATGTGGGCGAGGACGCGGAGTTCGATCTGGCTGTAGTCGGCGGAAATCAGCAGCTTGCCCTTCGGCGCGACGAAGGCGGTGCGAATCTTGCGGCCATCGGCGGTGCGGACCGGGATGTTCTGCAGGTTGGGATCATTGGAGGAGAGGCGGCCGGTGAGCACCGAGTGCTGCGAATAGGTGGTGTGGACGCGGCCGGTGCGGGCGTTGATGTAGGTGGGCAGCGCATCGGTATAGGTGCCGATCAGCTTGGTGAGTTGGCGCCAGTCGACGATGGTGCGGGCGAGGGGGACGCCTTGCGTGGCGAGTTCCTCGAGCACGTCGGCGCCGGTCGACCAGGCGCCGGTCTTGGTTTTGGTGCCGCCGGGCAGGCCCATGCGATCGAACAGGATTTCGCCCAGCTGCTTGGGCGAGCCGAGGTTGAAGCTCGAGCCGGCAAGCTCGTAGGCCTCGGCCTCGAGGGCGGCGGCGCGCTGGGCGAAATCGCCGCTGAGGCGGCTGAGGATCTGCCGGTCGACGGTGATGCCGCGGCCTTCCATGCGGGCGAGCACAGGGGCGAGCGGGCGCTCCAGCGTTTCGTAGACGCCGGTCATGCTTTCGGCGACGAGGCGCGGCTTCAGCACCTTCCACAGGCGGAAGGTGAGGTCGGCATCCTCGGCGGCGTATTTCGCCGCGGCGTCGATGGGGACCTGCGCGAAGGTGATCTGCGTCTTGCCCGAGCCGATCAGCTCCTTGATCGACTGGCCGGTGTGGCCGAGCCAGTGTTCGCTCAGCTCGCCCATGGTGTTGAACTGCGGGCCATCGAGGGCGTAGCTCAAGAGCAGGTTGTCGTCGAACGAGCGGACCTCGATCTCGTAGCGGGCGAGGATGCCGAGGTCGTATTTGACGTTGTGGAACAGCTTAAGGATCGCCGGATCGGCGAAGACCGGGCGGAGCATGGCGAGGGCCGCCTCCGGCTCCATCTGGCCCTCGGCGCGGCCGCCGCCAAAAATGTCGGCCTGCCCGGTGGTGTGGCCGAGCGGCAGGTAGGCGCCGGTGCCGGGGCCGGTGCTGAGCGAGATGCCGACGAGATCGGCGGTCTGGTTGTCGAGGCCGGTGGTCTCGGTATCGGTGGCGACGATGCCGGTGGCGTGGATGGCGTCGATCCAGCGCTGCAGGTGCGCGGCGTCTCGTATGATCTCATAGCGGGTATGATCGAGCGGGATCGCCTTGATCGCCGCGTGCACCTCGCGGGCGTGGATGACGGGCACCGACTCGGCCGAGCCATCGGCGGCCTGGCGGGCGGCGCGGGCTTCGGCGCGGGCGGAATTGTCGAAGCCCACCGGCTCGGGCGGCTTGGCGGCAAGCTCGGGATCGGCGGGCCAGGCGGCGGGATCGGCATCGAGCAGGGCGCCGAGGCGCTTCGCCACGGTGACGAACTCCATGGCGTTGAGGAAGGGGAACAGCTTTCCCGGCTCGATCGGCTGGCGGACGAGGTCGGCGATCGGCAGTTCGACCGGGGCGTCCTGGGACAGGGTGACGAGGCGCTTCGAAATGCGGGCGAGCTCGGCATTGTCCTCGAGCGCCTGCCGGCGCTTCGGCTGCTTGATCGAGGCGGTGCTGGCGAGCAGGGTTTCTATGTCGCCATAGGTATTGATCAGCTCGGCCGCGGTTTTCACCCCGATGCCGGGGACGCCGGGGACGTTGTCGACGGCATCGCCGCACAGCGCCTGCACCTCGATGACCTTGTCGGGCGGCACGCCGAACTTCTCCATCACCTCGTCGGCGCCGATCCAGCGCAGCGGCGGCTGGCCGGGGCGCGGGATGGTATCGAGCAGGCGGACGGAGCCGTCGCGCTCGACCAGCTGCATCAGGTCCTTGTCGGACGACACGATGGTGACGCGGCCGCCGGCGGCGCGGGCGAGGCGGGTGTAGGTGGCGATGATGTCGTCGGCCTCGAAGCCTTCCATCTCGATCGACGGCAGGCCGTAGGCGCGGGTGGCGGCGCGGGTGAGCGGGAACTGCGGCACGAGTTCTTCGGGCGCCGGTGGCCGCTGCTGCTTGTACTCGGCGTAGATCTCGTCGCGGAAGGTCTTGCTCGAATAGTCGAAGATCACCGCCATGTGGGTGGGCGTGTCGTCGCCATTGAGGTCCTCGGTGAGCTTCCACAGCATGTTGCAGAAGCCGATGACGCTGCCGACCGGCAGCTTGTCGGTCTTGCGCGTCAGTTGCGGCAGCGCGTGAAAGGCCCGGAAGATGAAACCAGAGCCATCGACGAGGACGAGATGCATGGGCAAGCGATTCCGGAGGGTCGGGCGGCGACCTTATCCAAAGCGGCGGCCGGGGTGAACCCTGACATGGCTGCCAGCGTTGCCCGGGTGGCCGGTATACAAGGCTGGAGTCCTGCCGCAAAAAGCGGCACTATCGCGGTTTGGGGGAGACGATGGACAGCGCGCTGCTCGACCAGATCTATGAGGCGGCAGCGGTGCCGGAAACCTGGCCGCGAGTGCTGGAGCAACTGGGCGCGATGGTGCAGACCCGGCACATGGCGCTCGTGGTGCTCGACGTCGATCGGCGCGTCAACTACGCCGCTACCGAGCTCTACCGCCCGGTGGTGCAGCATTTCGCCGAGAGCGCCAGCCGGCACGATAACCCGCGGCCGCGACGGGCGCTCAGCTCCGGCCATGCCGGGTTCCTGACTGACCTCGAACTGTTCAGTCGCGCCGAGCTCGACCGCGACAGCGTCTATCGCGAGCTGCTGTTTCCGAATGGTCTGAGGTATGCGGCGGGCAGCGTCATCCCGGTGCCGACCGCCGACATCCTGGTGTTCGACATTTCGCGGGAGGACGCGGCCGGTCCCTTTTCGCGCGAGGAGATGGGGCTGCTCGACCAGTACCGGCCGCATCTGGCGCGCGCCGCGCTGCTGTCGCATCGGCTGGGGCTCAGGACCGCGAGCGGCGCCACCGAGGCGCTCCAACTCGTCGGCCTGCCGGGCGCGGCCCTGACAGCCAGCGGCCGGGTGCTGGTGGCCAACCCGCTGTTCGAGCAGCTGGCGCCACGCGTCGGGACCGGGGCGCTTGACCACGTGCAACTGGCCAGCAAGCCCGCCCAGGAGGCGCTGAAGCTGGCGCTCGGCGCCGCCGTCGGCGACCATGGCGCGACCCGCTCGATCCCGATCCCGGCCGCAGAGGGCGAGCCGGCGCTGATCGCTCACCTGGTGCCGATCCGGCGGGCGGCGCACGATATCTTCGCCAAGGCGGAATTCCTGCTGGTCCTGACCGCCGTGGTTGCCCCCGACGCACCGCTGACCGAGATGCTGCACGGCCTGTTCGACCTGACGCCCGCCGAGGCGCGGGTGGCGCGCGGGCTGGCGGCGGGCCTGTCGGTCGAGGAGATTTCGCTCCGGGGCGCCATCTCGCGCGAAACGGTGCGGACGCAGCTCAAGGGCGTGATGGCGAAGACCGCGACCACCCGGCAGGCCGACCTGGTGCGGCTGCTGGCCGGCGCCAGCCCATTGGCGCCTGCCGTTTCGTAGGCGGCCGGCAAACATGAGACGCGTGTCTCGCGTCTCACCCAAACGGGTGTTGCATACCGATTTCATACCAACGACGATGGGCCTGCATCCAGAAGGGGTGCAGCAGGGGTCTGGGTATGAGTGGGTTGTTCGTGGTGAAGGGGGAGCTTGCGGCCTGGGCGCTGGGGCTCGAGGACAGCGATACGCTGTCGGGCGAGGAGATGCGGGAACTGTTCGGCCAGCCCGAGCCGCCGGCGCCAAAGCGGCGCAAGCGGCGGTTGGGCCACGAATGGTACCGCCAGCCGGCGCAGCGCCGGCGCGAACTGCTGGGACGCTGAGGCCGCACAATGGAAAAGGCCACCGCGCTGGCGGTGGCCTCGTGCCTCAGGCGCTACTCGCGCCCGACCTTGCCGACGCTTTCGCCCGGCGACAGCACATACTTCCAGATCGCGGCACCGATCGCCGCTCCGACCAGCGGCGCGAGGATGAACAGCCAGACCTGACCGAGTGCCCCGTTCTGCGCGAAGATGGCCGCGGCGATCGAACGGGCCGGGTTGACCGACGTGTTTGTCACCGGGATCGAGATCAGGTGGATCAGCGTCAGGCTGAGCCCGATCGACAGCGGGGCGAAGCCGACCGGCGCCACCTTGCTCGTCGAGCCCAGGATGATGATGAGGAAGAAGGCGGTCAGCACGATCTCGATGAGCAGCGCCGAGAGCATCGAGTAGCCGTCGGGCGAGTTCGCATCATAGCCGTTGGAGGCGAAGCCGCCTGGCATCCAGCCGGCCTTGCCCGACAGGATCAGGTAGAGCAGCGTCGCGGCAAGGATGCCGCCGACCAGTTGCGCGATCCAGTACGGGATCAGTTCGCGATACTCGAAGCGGCCGGCGACCGCGAGGCCCAGCGACACCGCCGGATTGAAATGGCCGCCCGAGATGCCGCCCACGGCATAGGCCATGGTGAGCACGGTGAGGCCGAAGGCGAGCGAGACACCGACAAAGCCGATGCCGACCTCAGGAAAGGCGGCGGCGATCAGCGCGCTGCCGCAGCCGCCGAAGACCAGCCAGAACGTGCCGAACGCCTCGGCCGAGAGTTTCCTGAACATGCGATTCCCCTGAATGTTGACGCTTCGCGCACTTTAGCGACCGCCACTGGTTCTGGATTGGTCGTCCGCGAAGTTTTGCACCGCTCTTCGGAAGCGTTGCCATGCGCTGACTGAAGCGCGGTGCAGAAAATATTTCGTAAAACGAAAGATCAGACAGTCAGGCTGACATTTCAGTATTGCCTGCTTGGTCATGTTTTCCCGGCGTAATTACCCACCCCCTTGTCATCGGGGTAAATCCCTGAATCTCTGGGGCTATGGACAGAGGTGATTTGCAGCAGCTCAGCAAAGAGCAACTGATCGAGTTGGTGCTGCGGCTTCAGCGGCCCGACAAGAATTCGCGCACCTCGTCC
>CAMDAL010000186.1 GCA_945888565.1 Devosia equisanguinis
CGACACCGCGCGGCTCAAAGGCGCAAATCCCTTCGACGTCATCCTCGCTACCCTCGCCTGAACGCGCCCAGAACGCGCCCAGAACGGTCAAAACGCGGCGTGCCCAAGGGGTGGGTAATTACATGAACCGCATCGTCAACAAGATCGTCGAGATCGATGGCGGCGCGCTCACCAGCTATACCGGCGACTACGAGTTCTACATGGGGCAGCGCGCGCTCGCCGACAAGCAGCAGCAGGCGCAGTTCGAGCGCCAGCAGGCCATGCTGGCGAAGGAAATCGCCTTCATCGAGCGCTTCAAGGCCCGCGCCAGTCATGCGGCGCAGGTGCAGAGCCGGGTGAAGAAGCTCGACAAGATCGACCGGGTCGAGCCGCCCAAGCGCCAGCAGACCATCGTCTTCGAGTTCCGCCCCGCGCCGCGCTCCGGCGAGGACGTGGTGATGCTCAAGAAGGTGTCGAAGGGCTATGGCAGCCGCTCGATCTACGATGGGCTGGATTTCCACATCCGCCGGCAGGAGCGCTGGTGCATCATGGGCATCAACGGCGCCGGCAAGTCGACGCTGCTGAAGCTCGTCGCCGGCGCCGCCGAACCCGACGACGGCACCGTGAAGCGCGGCCCGAGCGTCAAGATGGGCTATTTCGCCCAGCACGCCATGGACCTGCTCGAAGGTGACCGCACGGTGTTCGAAACCCTGCAGGAAGAGTTCCCGCAGGCCGGGCAGGCGCCGCTCCGCACCCTTGCCGGCTGCTTTGGCTTTCCCGGCGACGATATCGACAAGAAGGTGAAGGTGCTGTCGGGCGGCGAAAAGGCGCGCCTCGTCATGGCGCTGCTGCTGTTCGATCCGCCCAACCTGCTGGTCCTCGACGAGCCGACCAACCATCTCGACATTGCCACCAAGCAGATGTTGATCGCCGCGCTCGGCCAGTACGAGGGCACCATGCTGTTCGTCTCGCACGACCGGCATTTCCTTGCCGCGCTCAGCAACCGCGTGCTGGAACTGACACCCGAGGGCATCCAGTCCTATGGTGGCGGCTATACCGAATACGTGCAAAGCACCGGCCGCGAAGCGCCGGGCCTGCACAGCTGATCATTTCAAGGAGGAACCTCATGGCGGCACTACCGCACCACACGCTCAACGATGGTACCACCCTGCCGGCCGTCGGCCTCGGCACCTACGCCCTGCGCGGCATCCCCGGCGCCGCCTCGATGGCCGATGCGCTGAGGGCGGGCTACCGCCTGCTCGATTCCGCCGTGAACTACGAGAACGAAGGCGCCGTCGGCAATGCCGTCCGCATGTCCGGCGTGCCGCGCGAGGAGATCCGCGTCACCAGCAAGCTCCCCGGCCGTCACCACAAGAAGCCCAACGTCACCTGGGCCATCGAGGAATCGCTGCTGCGCTCGGGCCTCGACTATCTCGACCTCTACCTGATCCACTGGCCCAACCCGAGCCAGCAGCTCTTCGTCGAAGCCTGGGAAGGCATGATCGAAGCGCGCGAGCGCGGCCTTGTCCGCTCCATCGGCGTCTCCAACTTCCTGCCCGAGCATCTCGACGAGCTGATCGCGAAGACCGGCGTCACCCCGAGCGTCAACCAGGTCGAGCTCCACCCCTATTTCAACCAGCCCGAGCAGCGCGCCGCCGACAAGGCCCGTGGCATCCTCACCCAGGCCTGGACCCCCATCGGCAAGGGCACCGCGCTCCTCACCGAGGTCCCGGTCGTCGCCGCCGCTGAAAAGCACGGCCGCACCCCGGCGCAGGTGGTGCTGCGCTGGCACTTCCAGCTCGGCGTGCTGCCGATCCCGAAATCCGCCAATGCCGCCCGTCAGGCCGAAAATCTTGATATCCTCGGCTTCGCGCTCGACGATGCCGACATGACCGCCATCGGCACGCTCACCCGCTCCGACGGCCGCCTCTTCGACGGCGACCCGCGCACGCACGAGGAGTTCTGAGCTGGCGTCGTCGCGGTAACAAGATTACGTCTTGAAGCTCTAGCGGCTAGAGGTTGTATGTGAGGGGCTCCTGATATGACGGAGCCTCGCATGGCCACCAGCATCGACACCCGCTTCCGCGTCACCGGCATGGATTGTGCTGCCTGTGCCACCAAGGTCGAGGCCGCGACACGCCGTGTTGTTGGCGTCGAAACCGTTTCCGTCTCGGTGACGGCCGGCACCATGACTGTGCGGCATGCCGGGGCGGACCTCGCGCAGATCGCCCGCAAGGTCACCGAAGTCGGCTACGGCGCGTCGCCGATCCCCACGCACAAGCCCGACCTCCACGATCATGCCCATGTACACGATCATGCCCATGTACACGAAGATGACCAAGAGGATGGTCCCTGGTACGCCACGAGGAAGGCCCGGCTGACGCTGCTCTGCGGCCTTGCCGTCGCCGTCGCCTTCGTCGCCTCCTGGATGGTCCCGGCGTGGAGCGGCTGGATATTCACCGCCGCCATGCTGGTCGGCCTTGTGCCGATCGCCCGCCGCGCCGTGGCCGGTGCGCTCAACGGTGCACCGTTCACCATCGAAACGCTGATGACCGTCGCCGCACTCGGCGCCGTGGTGATCGGCGCCAGCGAGGAGGCGGCCGTCGTCGTCATCCTGTTCCTTGTCGGCGAACTGCTCGAGGGCATTGCCACCGGCCGGGCCCGCGCCAGCATCCGCAACCTCGCGACCCTGGTCCCCCGCACCGCGCTGCTCGAAACCGACGGCGCCACCTGCGAAGTCCCGGCCGAAAGCCTCGCCGTCGGCAGCCTGATCCTCGTCCGCCCCGGAGACCGCATCGCCGCCGACGGCGTCATCGCCAGCGGCGACAGCGCCATCGACGAAGCCCCGGTCACCGGCGAATCCGTGCCGAAGCGCAAGGGGCAGGGCGACGCGGTGTTCGCCGGCACCATCAACCACGATGGCACGCTGCGCTTCCGCGTCACCGCCGTCGCCGCCGACAACACCATCTCGCGTATCATCCGCCTCGTCGAGGAAGCGCAGGAATCGAAGGCGCCCACCGAGCGCTTCATCGAGCGCTTCGCCCGCTGGTACACGCCGGGCGTGATGGTGGTCGCGGCGCTGGTGGCCATCCTGCCGCCGCTGCTCATGGGCGGCGCCTGGAGCGAATGGATCTACAAGGGCCTCGCCGTGCTGCTGATCGGCTGCCCCTGCGCCCTCGTCATCTCCACCCCGGCGGCCATCGCCGCGGCCCTGTCGGCGGGCGCCCGACGCGGCCTGCTGCTGAAGGGTGGCGCGGTGCTCGAACGGCTCGGCAAGGTCGATATGGTCGCCCTCGACAAGACCGGCACCCTCACCGAGGGCAAGCCGAAAGTCACCGACATCATCGCGCTTGGCCGCACCGAGGCCGAAGTGCTCCGCCTCGCCGCTGCGCTCGAGGCGGGCTCCAGCCACCCGCTCGCCACCGCCATCCTGGCCCGCGCCGCCGCGCGCAACATCCCGGTCATCGCCGCCCGCGACGGTGGCGCCATCGGTGGCAAGGGCGTCACCGGCATGGTCGGAAAGAGCGCGCTGTTCCTCGGCTCGCCCAGCGCCGCCGCCGAGCGCACCAAACTCCCCGCCGACCTCGCCACCCGCATCGCCGCATTCAACGACGACGGAAAATCCGTCTCGGTCCTGCTGGTCGATGACGAAGTAGCCGGCGCCATCGCCATGCGCGACGAGCCGCGCCCCGACGCCAAAGCCGGCCTCGATGCCCTCAGGGCGCTCGGCGCCGAGGTGGTCATGCTCACCGGCGACAACGCCCGCACCGCCACCGCCATCGCGGCCCAGCTCGGTATCGAGCCGCGCGCCGGACTGCTGCCTGCCGACAAGCAGCGCATCGTCAACGAGCTGAAGGCCAGCGGCAGGGTCGTCGCCAAGGTCGGCGACGGCATCAACGATGCTCCGGCGCTCGCCGCCGCCGATATCGGCATCGCCATGGGCGGCGGCACCGACGTGGCGCTCGAAACCGCCGACGCCGCCGTGCTGCATGGCCGCGTCCTCGACATCGCCAACATGATCGGCCTGTCGCGGGCCACCATGGCCAACATCGTGCAGAACATCACGATCTCGCTGGGCCTGAAGGCGTTCTTCCTCGTCACCACGGTGATCGGCGTCACCGGCCTCTGGCCCGCTATCCTCGCCGATACCGGCGCCACCGTACTGGTCACCGCCAACGCCATGCGGCTGCTCGGCTGGAGGGGCATACGGAACTGAAGTCGCACCCGACGCTTCTTGACCCGTCCGGCGACCTTAGGCAGGTGTCTTAGGCAAGATCATGCGATTGCGACGGGCAGGGGGAGGCCGATGCGGATCACGCTGAGCTACACGATGATGACGGGCCGCATCGAGCGACAACTCGACAGCGAAGCCGAGCTCGTCGTCGCGCTGCAGGAACTGGGCGGAGCTGGTGCGAGCGACTTTTCGGTCCACCTGATCGACGCTCCGTCAGCGGAGACAGCGGCTGCCACTGACCAGACACCGCCGCCTTTCCGCCAGATCGATCCGTCGAGCCAGTCGATCAGCCTCGTTGATGCCCGCCGCCCCGATCGCCCGATCATCTACGTCAATCGCGGCTTCGAATTCCTCACCGGCTACTCGCGCGACGAGTGCATGGGTCGCAACTGCCGTTTCCTGCAGGGGCCGGACACCGATCGCTCGACCGTCGACCGCATCCGACACGCCTCACATCACGGCGAAGAGCTGATCGTCGACCTGCTCAACTACCGCAAGAACGGCTCCACCTTCTGGAACCGCCTGTCGCTGCAGCCGGTGCGCAATGCCGCTGGCGAACTCACCCACATTATCGGCATCCAGTCCGACATCACCCACATGCTGGCCCTGCAGGAGACGATGGTCGAGTGGGCGATGGACCTCGGCCGCGGGTCGGGCAAGGGCGACTCCTGAGCCAGATCAAGGCGGCTCGCCCACTTGGTGCTATTCTGGGAAACCAACCCGGAGGGCAGCATGCTCGAATACAGCATTGAAGCGCAGCGACTTGGCGAGGGCGGCAGCATCGCCACGGCCCGTGAGGCGACCGTCGAACTCGACACCACACTGGCCGGCCGTCTCGATGCCCTGAACCCGGTCGAGTTGCTGCTGGCCTCCCTGTCGGCCTGCATGCTGAAGGGTGTCGAGCGCGCCGCGCCGATGCTCAAGTTCCAGTTCCGGTCCGCCAGCGTCAAGCTGCACGCTGTCCGCCAGGACGCGCCGCCCCGCCTCATCTCGATCGACTACCAGCTGACGATCGACACCGACGAACACGACCGGCGGCTCGAACTGCTGCACCTCAACGTCATCAAGTACGGCACCATCTCGAACACGCTGGGGCCAGCAGTGCCCATCGAAGGGACGATCCACCGGGCCTGATCATGGGCCGCCATCACATTTTCCCCACACAAATCAGCGAGGCGTGCCACAATCTCAACGGGCACGGGGGCATGGCATGGCCAATCTCGACGAACTGCGCAGCCGCATCCGCGCCAATATCTTCGCCAACGAGGCGGAGACGGTGGCGCGCCTCACCGCCGAGGCAGACCTGACGCCCGAGGCGCGGGCACAGATCGGCGAAGTCGCGGAGCAGCTCGTCGAAAAAGTCCGCTCCACCGGCTCGCCTGGCATGCTGGAATCCTTCCTCGGCGAGTATTCGCTCTCCACCGAGGAGGGGATTGCGCTGATGTGCCTCGCCGAGGCGCTGCTGCGTGTCCCCGACACCGCCACCATCGATGACCTGATCGAGGACAAGATCGCCCCCAGCCGCTGGCAGGAGCACCTCGATCGCGCCAACTCCCCGCTGGTCAATGTCAGCACCCTCGCCCTCACCCTCACCGGGCAGGTGCTGCGCGACAAGGGCGAGGGTATTGCCGGCATCATCAAGGGCTTCGTGCAGCGCATCGGCGAGCCGGTGATCCGCTCCGCCGTCATGCAGGCGATGAAGATCCTTGGGTCGCAGTTCGTCCTCGGCCGGGACATCGAAGAGGCCACCCGCATTGCCCGCAAGGCCGAGCGCGACGGCTACACCTACTCCTACGACATGCTGGGTGAGGCCGCCCGCACCGAGGCCGACGCCAAGCGCTATCGCGCCGCCTATGCCGAGGCCATCGCCGTGCTCGCCACCCGCGCCACCGCCGGCAGCGTCCGCGACAATCCCGGCGTGTCGGTAAAACTCTCGGCGCTGCACCCGCGCTACGAGTTCATGAAGCGCGACCGCGTCATGGCCGAACTAGTCGACCGCACCCTTGCCCTCGCCATGATGGCGCGCGGTGCCAACATGGGCTTCAACATCGATGCCGAGGAGGCCGATCGCCTCGACCTCAGCCTCGACGTCATCGCCGCCGTGCTCGCCGACGAGCGCCTGAGCGGCTGGGACGGGTTCGGCATCGTGGTGCAGGCCTATGGCCAGCGCGCCGGCTATGTCATCGACTGGATCGAGGCGCTTGCCGAAAAGCTCGACCGCCGCATCATGGTGCGCCTCGTGAAGGGCGCTTACTGGGATACCGAGATCAAGCGCGCCCAGGTGCTCGGGCTCCCTGGCTTCCCGGTCTTCACCCGCAAGCCGGCGACCGATGTCAGCTACATCGCCAACGCCCGCCGCATGCTGTCGAAGACCGACCGCATCTACCCGCAGTTCGCCACCCACAACGCCCACACCACTGCCGCGATCCTGCACCTCGCCGATGCCCTGAAGGTCGGCCGCGACCAGTTCGAGTTCCAGCGCCTGCACGGCATGGGCGAACGCCTGCACGCCATCCTCGCCGATGCGCACCGCAGCCGCACCCGCATCTATGCGCCGGTCGGCCGCCACGCCGATCTCCTCGCCTACCTCGTTCGTCGCCTGCTCGAAAACGGCGCCAACGGCTCGTTCGTCAACCTGATCGCCGACCGCGACGTGCCGGCGCGTCAGGTGGTCACCGACCCCTTCGACGCCGTCGAAGCCGCCGTCGCCCGCATCAAGGCGCCCGCCGACCTGTTCGCGCCCACCCGCACCAACTCGGCCGGCTTCGAGCTGGCCGACCCGGTGGCCGTCGAAAGGCTGCTCGCCGCCCGGCAGGAGTTTGCCAACGCGACCTCGCTCTGGTCCGCCGCTTCCGTCGCGCAGGTGCATGGGGAGGTCGGCGAGCATTTCCGCATCGAGAACCCCGCCAACGGCAATCTCGTCGGCGAAGCCATCGGCGCCGGCCCGCAGACCATCGACCTCGCCATCGCCAATGCCCGCGACGCCGCGGCCGGGTGGTCCGCACGTCCCGTCGCCGAGCGGGCGCTGCTGCTCCGGCAGGTCGCCGACCTCTACGAGGCGAACGCCACCGAGCTCTACGCGCTGTGCACCCGCGAAGCCGGCAAGACCCTTTCCGATGCGGTCGGCGAAGTGCGCGAGGCGGTCGATTTCCTCCGCTACTACGCCGCGGAAGCCGAGGTCGAGCCCGAGGTTCGCCGGCCGCTCGGCATCATTACTGCCATCTCGCCGTGGAATTTTCCGCTGTCGATCTTCACCGGCCAGATCGCCGCGGCGCTCGTTACCGGCAACACCGTCCTCGCCAAGCCCGCCGAAGCCACGCCCTTGATCGCCGCTCGCGCCATCGCGCTGATGTACGATGGCGGCATCCCCGAGGACGTGGTGCAACTGCTGCCCGGCTCGGGCAAGGTCGTCGGCAACGCCCTCACGTCCGATCCGCGCATCGACGGGGTCGTCTTCACCGGCTCGCTCCAGACCGCCAAGTCCATCGACGCGGCCATGGCCGATCATCTCGCCCCGAGCGCGCCGCTGATCGCCGAAACCGGCGGCCTCAACGCCATGATCGTCGATTCCACCGCGCTGCCCGAGCAGGCGGTGCGCGACATCCTCGCGTCCGCCTTCC
>CAMDAL010000187.1 GCA_945888565.1 Devosia equisanguinis
TCGTCGATCATGCGACGGCGCAGCGGGCTTACCGCTGCCGTGGCTTCAGCCATGGGATGGTCTCCTGGTCAGGGGTTGGTCTCAGCAACCAAACCTTCCCATCAGAAGACCATCCCAGCCATACGCACACGCCAGTCCCGCGTCAGCGAGTTCGTTCAATCCCTTTATGAGTACACAACCTAGTCGTCGTCTTCGCGCTGGCCGGGTTTTGGGGGGCCGTCTTCGACGTCATCCTCGACCGGTTCGGCGGGGATGACGTAGCTGCCGGATAGCCAGCGGTTGAGGTCGATGTCGGCGCAGCGGCCCGAGCAGAACGGATGATGCTGCTGGCTCGAGGGCTTCTTGCAGATCGGGCACGGCCGAACCGGCTTCAGCTTGATGACGTCGCCCATCAGACGGCGGACAACTGCGACTGGTTGAGCCAGTTGAAATGCACGGGATAGCCTTCGCCGGCGAGCAGCGAGACGGTCTCGTGCAGCGGCAGGCCGACGACGCCCGAGTAGCTGCCCTGCAGCTTGATGACGAAGGCGCCGGCAATGCCCTGGATGGCGTAGCCGCCAGCCTTGTCACGCCACTCGGCGCTGGCGAGGTAGCTTTCGATCTCGCGGGCAGAGAGCCGCTTGAAGCGCAGGCGGGTCTCGACCAGCCGCTTGCGGGTGGCGCCCGAGGGCGTGATCACCGTGACGCCGGTGAAGACGCGATGCGAGCGGCCGGACAGCAGGCGGAGGCACATCGACGCCTCCTCCATTGTCTCGGCCTTGGGCAGGATGCGGCGGCCGACGGCCACCACCGTATCGGCGGCCAGCACCAGGGCGTTGGCAGCGATGCCGGTCGTCTTCGCCTTGTGCTGGGCGGCGATGGCCTTCTGGTCGGCAAGCCGCTGCGCAAGCTTGCGCGGCAACTCGTTCTTTTCGGGCGTCTCGTCGATATGGGCCGGAACCAGATGCTCGGGCTCGATGCCGATCTGGTTCAAGAGGGCCAGGCGGCGCGGCGAGGCGGACGCGAGGATGAGCTCGGGACGGGCGGCCATCTGTACCTCTGGAAAACCGCGATCAGCGGAAGCGGTAGGTGATCCGGCCCTTGGTCAGATCGTAGGGGGTCATCTCGCACAGCACCTTGTCGCCGGCGAGAACGCGGATGCGGTTCTTGCGCATGCGGCCAGCAGTGTGGGCGATGATCTCGTGCTCATTTTCGAGCTTCACGCGGAAGGTCGCGTTGGGCAGCAGTTCTGTGACAACGCCCGGAAACTCGAGCACTTCTTCCTTAGCCATACTCTCTCCTGAAACGGCCCTAACGCGGCACTCTGCAATGTCAGGGCTGGATTTGGCGGCACCTATACTGCAAGCGCGGCCGATTGTGAACACCGATATGGGGTTGATCAGCCTGAAGTTCCAGAGCGGCCTCAGGCGACGGTGGAGGTGGCCTTCGGGGTGGAGGCGACCAACTGGTCCAGCCGTTCGCGGACGCGTTTCTGCAGGGTGTCGCGCAGGGTGCGGTAGGCGCTGAGCACCAACTCGCGGTTGCCCTCGACCTCGGTGGGGTCGGGCATGGGCCAGTGTTCGATGGCGCCCATCTCGAAGCCGCGGCCCGCCACGGCCTCCGGTGCATCGGCAGAGAGCGTGATGACGAGGTCGAAGTGGCTCGCCACCAGCTCATCCATGGTGTGCGGGGTATGCACGGACATGTCGACGCCGATCTCCTCCATCACCTCTTCGACGAAGGCGTCAGCCTTACCGGAGCGGACCCCGGCGGAGCGGACGATGAGGCGGCCGGGAAAGAAGCGACGGGCCAGCGCGGCGGCGATGGGGGAGCGGACGGAGTTCATCGAGCAGACGAACAGAACCGATGGGAGGTTCGAATCGCGCTCGTCGATGCGGGAGGCGAAGGGCTGCACGGCGCAGATGAGGGTGAAGAGGCGGCGGGCGGTGTTGAGGTCCATCTCGAGCTTGTTGTCGAGACGGGTGCGGAGCAGTTCGGCGGCGTCGTTGTGGAGGCCGCGACGCGCCATGTCGACGGTTTCGATCTGGTAGGTCGAGCCGGTCTTGATGGCATCGTAATAGCTGTCGCGGATGCGGAAATAGTCGCGGATAAGGCGGCGGAACGGGGTCAGCGACAGGTAGTGGGCGGCGATCGGCTCGTACGTGTCCGGGTTGCGGACATCGAGCACGATATAGTTGCCGACGATGGAGACGTGCAGCGCATACGGGCCCTGCGGGGTGACCCGGGCGGGCGCGAACTTGTTCTCTTCGACGAGATCGTAGATGGCGATCCGCCACTCATGCACCTCGTCCGGGTTGGACGAGGTGATGGTGTTGGGGTCGAGGGTCACGGCGACGATACGATCGGACTTCGGATCGAATTGTCGCGGAGTGAGTGCCATGTCTACCGGTTGAGCCTGATCGAAACGGAGCGACCGTGGGCATCGAGGCCCTCGGTCGCCGCCAACGTTACAGCAGCTTTGCTGAGTTCCGCCAGCGACGAGGGATCGCAGCCAAGAATCGAGGTGCGCTTCATGAAATCGAGCACGCCGAGGCCGGAGGCGAACTTCGCCGAGCGCGCCGTGGGCAGCACGTGGTTGGAGCCGCCGACATAGTCGCCAATCGCCTCGGGCGTGTGGTGGCCGAGGAAAATGGCGCCGGCATTGCGAATGCGCGGGAGCAGCGACTGCGGATCGTCGATGGCGAGTTCGACATGTTCGGACGCGATGCGGTTGGCCAGTTCCACCGCTTCGGCCATCGAGGCGACGGTGATGATGGCGCCGAACTCCTCCCAGCCGTCGCGGGCAATCTCGGCGCGCGGCAAGGTCTTGAGCTGACGCTCGACTTCGCGCTCCGTTGCTTCGGCCAGCGCCGGATCGGTCGTGACGAGGATGGACTGGGCCCCTGCCCCGTGCTCTGCCTGGGCCAGCAGGTCGGCCGCAACCCAGGCGGGGTTGGCGGAGTGGTCGGCGATGATCAGCACTTCGGATGGGCCGGCGATCATGTCGATGCCGACGGTGCCGAAGACCTGGCGCTTGGCGGCGGCGACATAGGCATTGCCAGGGCCGACAATCTTGGAGACCGCGGAAATGGTGGCGGTTCCGTAAGCCAGCGCGCCGATCGCCTGGGCGCCGCCGATACGGTAGATCTCGGTGACGCCGGCGATCTTCGCGGCTGCCAATACCGCGTCGTTGACCTCGCCGCGCGGCGTGGGAACGACCATGGCGATGCGGCTGGCGCCGGCGACATGCGCCGGGACGGCATTCATCAGCACGCTCGACGGATAGGCAGCGAGGCCGCCCGGCACATAGATGCCGACGGCTTCCACCGGGGTCCAGATCGTGCCCAGGGTGACGCCGATATGGTCCTGGTAGACGTGATCGAGCGGCTTCTGCTTTTCGTGGTGCGCGCGGATGCGGTCATGCGCGATGTGCAGCGCCTCGCGGACATCGGCGGGGATGCGGGCCTCGGCGGCGGCGATCTCGTCGGCGGTGAAGGCCAGCGTCGACGGAGTCAGCGGCAGCTTGTCGAAGCGCGCGGTGTAGTCGATGACGGCGGCGTCGCCGCGCGCCTTCACATCGGCAAGGATGCTGGTGACGACGCTGCCGACTTCCTCGGAGACTTCGCGCTTGGAATTTAGCAGCGTGTCGAAATCGGCGGCGAAGCCGGGATCGCGGCTATCGAGACGTGAAACCATCAGAGGGCGTGCTCGGGCTTCTGTTTGGCCGCCCAGGCGGCGCCGAGGTCGGCGAGGCGCGCTTCCAGCACCTCTACGTCGAGGCGGACGGTGCCGCCGCCGGCGAAAGTGAGATCGATGTGGCCCGAGGGGGCTTCGGTTTCAGTGAAGCGGATGGTGAGCAGTTCGAGCGTGCCCTCAGGGGCGGACGGATCGAAGCCAGAGGCCTTGGCCGCCGTGACGTGATCGAAATGCAGGGCGGCGCGCTTGCGGATGCCGGTCTTGCTGCCGCCCTTCTGCCCGTCTTCCCAGGCGAAGCGGTTCATCAGCAGGGCAAAGCGGCGGTCAGCCCGTGCGTAGCCCATTTCGGCGGTGCGGACGATGGCGTCCTGGGTGGTCGCGGAGATGACGTCGAGGTCTTCGGCGTCGAGCGCGATCAGCTTGAGATCGGTCATTGGAGTCCTGATCCGGGTTTGCTGTTGGTGTGCAGCAAGTGGGAGCTTGGGTGTCGATCTACAAGTTTGCGGCAGGCGGAGCAATCACTGCCTGTCGCGCCGGGGCCGCCAGACGACGAACAGCACAGCCCTGCCCCCGGCTCCGACCAGCAGCGCGGCGGCGGCAAAGAGCGCGTAGACCGTGTTCATCCGGGAAAGAAAAATCCGCGGATCAGCGGTGGCCGACAGCACGGCGAACAGTGCCGCGCAGAGGCCCAACCCGATCAGCACGCACCATCCGAGCGCACGCCAATCGCGCATGAAGAGCGGCGGCAGGAGGCAGCCGCCCAGCACCGCGAGAAGCAGCAGTTCTCCGCCGTTTGGCATCAGCCGGTGACGCGCTCGATCTCGGCGCCGACGGCGCTGAGCTTGTCTTCGAGGCGCTCGAAGCCACGATCGAGGTGGTAGATACGGTTGACCACCGTCTCGCCCTTGGCGGCGAGGCCGGCGATAACCAGCGACACCGAGGCGCGGAGATCGGTGGCCATCACCTGGGCGCCCTTGAGCTGCGAGACGCCGGTGACCGTCGCCACCTGGCCGTCGACCTTGATGTCGGCGCCGAAGCGGGCGAGTTCGGCGACGTGCATGAAGCGGTTTTCGAAGATGGTCTCGCGGATATGCGACACCCCTTGCGCCATGGTCATCAGCCCCATGAACTGCGCCTGCAGGTCGGTAGCGAAGCCGGGGAACGGTTCGGTCTCGACGTCGACCGCCTGGATGCCGTTGCCGTTGCGGTAGATGCGGATGCCGTTCGGCTCGGAGGTGAACTGTGCGCCGGCGGCGGTCAGCTTGTCGAGCGCGGCCTGCAGGTGGATCGCCCTGGCGTTCTTCAGCAGCACGTTGCCGCCGGTCATGGCGGTCGCCATGGCGTAGGTGCCGGCCTCGATACGGTCGGCGACGACTTCGTGCGTGGCGCCGTGCAGTTCATCGACGCCCTCGATGGTGAGAGTGCGGGTGCCGATGCCGGTAATCTTCGCGCCCATCTTGACGAGGCACTCGGCGAGGTCGCTGACCTCGGGTTCCATCGCGGCGTTCTCGATGACGGTCGTGCCCTTGGCGAGGGTCGCGGCCATCAGGATGACGTGGGTGGCGCCGACGGTGACCTTGGGGAAGTTGATGCGGGCGCCGCGCAGTCCGCCCTTGGGGGCGCGGGCGACGACATAGCCCTCGTCGATCTCGATCTCGGCGCCCAGTTCCTTGAGGCCGTAGAGGAACAGGTCGACCGGGCGGGTGCCGATGGCGCAGCCGCCGGGCAGCGACACCCGCGCCTCATGGGCCCGGGCGAGCAGCGGCCCGATGACCCAGAAGCTGGCACGCATGGTCGAGACAAGTTCGTAGGGCGCGGTGGTGTCGACGATCTCGGCGGCCTGCAGCGTCATGCGCTGGCCCTCGAGCGTCTGCACGCGGCGGCCATGCACGGCCACATCGACGCCGTGATTCTCGAGGATGCGCTCGAGCTGGGTGACGTCGGCGAGCCGCGGCACGTTCTCGAGCACCAGCGGGTCCTTGGTCAGCAGCGAGGCGATCATCAGTGGCAGCGCCGCGTTCTTGGCGCCGGAGATCGGGATTTCGCCGTGCAGTTCGTTGCCGCCGACCAGACGAATACGGTCCATTCAGGTGATCCTCGTCGCAAGACGTTGGGGCGGGACGGTCCTGTCCCGAAGGGGGTTAGCTATCCGAATCGCCAACGGGCTTCAACGCAGCTCGGTCCGGCACATCCGCGGAGAGTTCAATATCAGATTGTGGTTTACCAGGGGTTGAGCCGGCTCGTGCCCTCGCCTGCTCTTTCCGGCGCTTCAGGTTTTCGCGGAGCTTTGCGGCCAATCTTTGCTCGTGGCTGGGCCGGGACGTGTCAGCCATGGCGTTCACCCGCTGCATCCTCGACCATGGCGACCACCTGCTCGAGGTGGATGATGGCGCTGTTGGCCTTGAGGATGACGAGGCGCTCGGGCGAATTTGCGATGAGCCGCGCCAGCGCCGGCAGGTCGGCAGCGGAGGCGACGTTGTCGCGACCTTCCCGCACCATCGGTTGTTCCGCCCGGACCGCCTTGCCGACCAGCAAGACCCGGTCCGCCACGGCCGAAGCCTGCCGTGCCACGGATGTGTAGCGCCGGCCGGCGTCGTTCCGCATGTCCGACATGTCCCCCAGCACGAACAGCGTGCCGCGACCGCCGATCGACTCAAGATCGCCGGCCAGCAGCGCGGTGGACCAGAACGGCGCCTTGAACGTATCGAGCACGTAAGTTCGGCCGCTGGCACCCTCCTCGACGCTAATTTGCAGTGGTTCGGCTTCCACGCCGGCCAGCGCCGCAACGGCAGCAACCAGATCGCGCCCGCTGGCGTGGACGACGGCGAGGGCCGCGAGGACGTTCGGCAGCATGATGGTGCCGACGAACCGGGTCGCGACGGGAAGCACCCGGCCATCGACATGCAGGTCGAAACGCAAGCGTTCCGGCCAGCGGGCAGCGACGTTCACGGCGCGCACATCAGCCGCCGCCGAACACCCGAAGGTGACGACCCGGGCGGTGGTGCGGGCAGCCATGGCTGCGACCAGCGGATCGTCGGCATTGAGGCAGGCGATACCATCGGGCTGCAAAGCCGCGACCAGCCGGCCTTTTTCGGCGGCGATGGCAGGAGGAGCGGCGCTGTAGGGAAGCTTGAAGGCGCTGTTGTGGTCGTGCCCAATGACGGTGACCACGGCGACGTCGATGCGGAGGTGATCCGTGACTTGAGCAATCGCCCCGGGGCGGTGGCCAGAGACCTCCTGCACCAAGAAATCCACCGGCCGGCGTAGGCGACCCATGGCCTTCATCAGGTAGCGGCCGGTGTTGTGGTTGCGGCCTCCTTCGACAGCGGCTCCGGTTGCCGCCAGCAGGCGCTCGATCAGCAACGTGGTGGTGGTCTTGCCGCAGCTACCAGTGACGGCGATGAAGGCGCGGCAGTAGGCAGCCTGCGCCCGTCTCGCCCTCACCCGCCACCAGAATTCGCCAAACCGGCGCAACCGCCGGCGCAGCCGTTCGAACGGCCCATGGCGGCGTGGCGCGGCGACACTGCTCGGGCTGGGGGATGGAATGGCGGGCGGCATGGGGTGCGACAAGTCAGGTGACGGACCAGATGCTTATCAGGTGGAGGACCCGCGCGGTGCAACCTGTTTGCAGCTTTTTTGCCTTGCAGAGACCACCCCCCTGTGGCAGTAGACCGCCGCGCACAGCCGCCGGGCCCGCCCGAAGCCATCGCGTAAGCTGCAGTAGCTCAGTGGTAGAGCACTCCCTTGGTAAGGGAGAGGTCGAGAGTTCAATCCTCTCTTGCAGCACCATCCTACCCCCTTGATATCGTTGAGACTCTTGATTTCTCAGGGGCTTCGTCCATTCTGACCCCTACATTGCCCCTACAAAACGATCCCGCAATTGGCTGGTAAGATTCGCTATCTCCTCTACGTCGATGGTCGCTACTACGCCCGCCGTGTAGTGCCTGCCGAGCTCCGCAAAATTCTAGGAAAGCGGGAGTTGCAAGAACCGTTGGGTGCCGATAGGCGCAAGGCACTCGAGCAGTTGCCCGTTGCGCTCGTTAGGATCAACGCGAAGTTTGATCATGCTCGGGCTGTCATGGCAGCCGGCGAAGA